>JAHZKU010000105.1 GCA_022600255.1 Actinomycetes bacterium
AGTCCGCCATGAACCCGCTCACCTCGTTGCAGATGCGTTGTTGCATCATGGCCGCGTCCGTGAACTCCGTCGCCGTCCAATCGCGCCTGATCAAGCCCACCATTTCGGTGAGCATGTTCTCAGCTCCGTGCTGGTTGATCAGGGCTCGGAGGCCGCGCAAGTCGCTATCGCGGGCGATCAATGCGGCAAATGTCGCGTCAAGTTCGGGTAGGTCGGGTGCGGCTTCCACCAAGGTGCAGCCCATCTCTGTAAAGGCACGCAAGGAATGCCGAAAAACCTTGCGCACTTGCGGGTCGACGGTGACAAGACCGCCGAAATCGTCGGTCCAAGCGACTCGCGCACCCGTAATCCCGTTGTCGACAGCCTGCGTCCAATCCAGTCCCAGGTCCGGCAGGGAGTGCCGATCCCGTGGGTCTGGTCCGGCGATGGCTGCCACTGCGAGCGCAACATCGGCCACCCGGCGTGCCAAGACGCCAATAACCTCCAACGACTCCCAACTGCTGGCCCCGGGGGAGTCCGGATCACGACAGCCAGGGAAAGACGGCACCAGTCCGAACGAACCCTTGAACCCGACGACCCCGCACAGGGCGGCGGGTAGCCGGACGGATCCACCACCGTCGCTACCGATCGCAAGCGACCCCATCCCGCTGGCGATCGCGGCTGCGGCGCCACCGCTGGAACCACCGGGGTTACGATCCAGGTTCCAGGGGTTACGTGTCGTTTCGAAGACGTTGTTGTGGCAGGCGGCGATGTAGCCGAACTCAGAGGTGTTGGTCTTTCCGATCATGACGCTGTCTGCGTCGAGCAGTCGTTGGACCACAACGTCGTTCTTGGCCGGTGTTTGGTTCTGGTAGGCAACGCTGCCATAGGTCGTGCGCACCCCGGCTGTGTCGATCAAATCCTTAATCGACACCGGCACCCCCGCCAAGATGCCACCATTACGGGGCTCGGCAGCGAGCGTCTCGGTGAACGCGGTCGCCCTAACGCGCGCTTGGTCCAGATCCAAGGTGCAGTACGCGTGTAGCTTGGGATTACATTGCTGGACGCGGGAGATCACCGATTCCAGCAACTCGACCGGGGTGACCTTGCCAGTGTTGACAAACTGGGCTTGCTCACCCGCGCTCAGGCTCCAGAGATCGGTGTTGGGCATGAGTCCTCCCGCACGCAGATCCTATCGATGCTAGAGCGGAACCGCGCGCTATGACCGAAGGACTCGTCCCGCCCCACTCCTGTGGATGGCGTCGTCAGCGGACGGAGTCAGTGCGGGCCTTGCTCGTAACGCCGTCGACTCTGGCTTTGACCCGAATCTGGTAACGCGACCTGTCTTTTCCCTTGAACACTTTCTTGGTCTTCTTGGTGTTGTACCAACGTGACTTGCGTTCTTTCTTCTTGTCCAGCAACTGCACTCGGTAGGTCACCGGTGCCGATGCGGCGTTCTTCGGCTTCTTCCAAGTTGCCACTAGGCGCTCGCCCTTGCGGTTGGCCCGCAACTTTTTCACCCGGTGCACCTTGGCAAGGATTCCGGCCTGGCTTGCGGAACTCACCGAGAACTCCGAAAGATGCAGATTACGATTGGGGCTGTCCATCCGGCCCCAGGGGTATTGCATCGCGCCGCGGGTTGCGGTGGCGAGCAGGAGATCGCGCGCCTGGGCTGCGGTCAAGTTGGGCGCCGTGCCCCACAACGCGGCGAGCGCGCCAGATGCGTGGGGGGCGGCCATCGATGTGCCGGTCATCTGCACGGATTTGCCAGGCTGGTTGTTCGCCAGGGAGGTGATCTGTACTCCGGGGGCGTAGAGATCCACGCAAGATCCGAAGTTGGAGAAGTGCGCCTCCTCGTCCTTGCGCGTGGCCGCGCCCACGGTCAGCACGGAATCGTTGTTGGCGGGAGAGAAGCTACAAGCGTCCTTGGAGCTATTGCCCGAGGCGGCGACGATGGCGATCCCGGATTTCGTCAAGTTTGTGGCAGCGGCATTCAGCGCCGCAGACTCGCGGCCACCGAGGCTCAGGTTCACGATTGACCGTGACTGCGCATTTGCAGCCACCCAGTTCAGGCCTTCGATGATGCCGGCGAGTGTGCCTGTGCCGTCACAGTTCAAGACCCGGACCGAATGGACCACCGCGTTGCGGGCGACCCCATGACTGTTCGACGCAGCAGTGCCCGCCACGTGGGTGCCGTGCCCATCGCAGTCGTTGGGGGTTTGGCCGGCCGATGAGACCACCGTTGATCGCCCGACTCGATCGGCGAACTCGGGATGATCCAAGTCCACTCCAGAATCTAGGATGTAGACGTGGACATCGGCCGACGCCGCCACGGGCGTGAAACGACCGTCCAGTGGCAAGTTGCGCTGGTCGAGCCGATCCAATCCCCAGGAGCGCGCCTTACCGCTGGACTGAGCGGACGTTGCGTGGACCGAAAGAACTTGATTGGGTTCGACTCCTAGAACCCGCGCATCCGCAGCAAGTGTCGCGGCGTCCACCTGATCAGCTTCAACGAGGGCCCCCTCAAACGCCGGTCCCGAAATGCTTTTCACCTCTGGCGCCGAATGGGTCGCGGCATCGGAGATGACGTCGTCGAGCTCGGTCCCAGGAGCGAGCTGAACCACAACTTCTGCAGACGCAGCATCGTGTGGACTCGCGTCCTGCGCCAGTGCGGAGACCGGGGAGACCAGGGACAGCGGGATCAGCAGCGCCATGGCAGCGCCGAGCAAGGCAGTACCACGACGGCGAGGCACAGCGCGAGCATGCTGGCTAGACCACAACGTCATTATTCGGCTCCTGGCAGGCCCACATCCCAGAACAGCCGCACGCC
>JAHZKU010000106.1 GCA_022600255.1 Actinomycetes bacterium
CCACCGCTTGAACCCCAGTGCCGACATTAGCTTTGACCAGACTGAGCCCTTGAAGCCGTGGCACATCACGACAAGCGACGGCGCGGTAGATCTGATCTTCAACCCGATGTCAGTGCACAAGGAGTCACTGAACCTTGGTGCTGTGCGCAGCAACTTCATCCAGCCCGCGGGACATTTCTCAGGCTCGGTGCGGGTGGGTGACGAACGGGTCGTGCTGGATGCACTGCCCGGTGTTGTTGAAGACCAAGACATCCTGTGGTGATCAGTGTCATCCGAAACTGAACTGCAGGTTGCGCCGCTGGTGATCTCGGCGCCGTTTGGCAATTACTTGCAGCCGGTTGGGACAACACCGACCTTAGGAACGTTTACGGCCGCCCGCCGCGGTGGCCGGCCTGCTGCACTCGGCAGAGCCGCGCTGACGCTGCGGTACTATCGAAAACTCGATGCCTGGGTGAATCGAATCGGCCTGCGCAACCCTGGCATCGCCGCCATGCACTCCGGGCCCAAACGGTCGATCGCCTTCTCCGATTCGATTGTCTCCATACACGGGTTTGTGCCGGAGGACTGGGAGGTCCTCCTGGCCGAAATCGCGGCACAGCGCCCGCTCGCCGTGGAGTTGAATATCAGCTGCCCCAACGTTGGGGAACTATCGTGGCCGCCCAGGCTGTTTCATGATGCGCTGCAAACGGGCGTCCCCGTTGTGGTGAAACTTCCCCCCGTACGATTCCACCAACTCGCCAATGACGCTGTCGCAGGCGGCGTCCGATGGTTTCACGCTTCCAACACGCTGCCCGTGCGCGGCGGCGGGCTTAGCGGGGCACCCCTCAAACCAATCTCGCTGCAGGTAGTGCGCTGGTTGCGGAGCGAGTTTGGTGACACCGTCCGCATTATTGGCGGCGGCGGAATCCGCACCAGTGCGGACGTCATGGAATACGCGGATGCTGGCGCCGATCGTTTCGCGATTGGCACCGCCGCTTTGCGGCCTTCGACCGCATACTCGGACCGTTGGGTTACGGACGTTCGTACGGCCGCCAAGAAGCACGCCACCAAACGGTTGGGCGAGACGGTACGGGCGCCACTGCCCCGCTAGTGATGTGGTGGGCGCTCTTGCTCGTACCAAGAGTCGTCGAAGTTGGTGTGGGCACCTTCTTCATCCTGAGATCGGTCCGGGATGATTGGTTTGTTATTGCCCCTCCGGGGAGGGTCCTGCTGCGTGCCCGCTGCGGACTTCCGGGGCCGGGCTGGCGCAGCGGACGACGGGGCCGGATCGGAAACCATCCTCTAAGGATGACACTGCCTAGTGGCACAACCCAACTAAGATCACCAACTAAAGGGGTTGACAGCACATCGAACGTGCTACGAATTGCGTGTGGTCTCAATCTTGGGCAACACCGCAGACTCCAGCAGAACATCGCTTTATCCGGTGCTGCGCGGGGCCCTGCCCTTTGGAATTGCGCATCGCGGCGGGGCTTGGGAGGCGCCGGAGAACACCATCGCCGCGTTTCGCAACAGCATCAACCTAGGATTCACGTTTCTAGAGACCGACGTCCGCGCCACCAAGGATGGCATCGCCGTCGTGTTCCACGATGCCTCCCTGGATCGTACGACTGATTCCGAGGGTTTGATTCGAGAAATGACATGGGACGAGGTCAGTCGCGCAAAGATTCACGGGCGCCTACCCGTCATGCAACTCGACGAACTCTTTGAGGAGTTCCCGGCCGTTCGCTTCAATATTGATGTCAAGGAGATGAACGCACTGGTGCCTTTCGTTGAGGTCGTGCGAAAACATGCCGCCTGGTCCCGCGTTTGTGTGGGTTCGTTCAGCCACGATCGACTGGTACGCGTCCGCCGATTGGGTGGGCCGCGGCTGGCGTCTTCGCTATCCCCACGGGAGGTCTTGGCCCTGCGGCTGCGCAGCTCAGGAATCCCTCTCATCTGGCGTCCTCCCAACGCGGCTTGTGTACAGATTCCCGTGGAACTGGGCGGCATTCGGTTCGCCGAGCCCAAACTGATCTCGCTGGCACACTCGTTGGGCTGGCAGGTGCATGTGTGGACTGTCGACGATTCGGTCACGATGGACGAGTTGTTGGATCTGGAGGTAGACGCCATCATGACCGATCGCCCCAGCCTCCTGCGATTGGTATTCGCCGGCCACGGATTCTGGCCTAGCCCCCTCGATAATCTGACCGTTTAGTGCTGGTCCACCAACGCAGGTTGACCTTGATCGTTGGGAGTTGACGCGATCCAACGGCCGCTGGTGTGCAACACCTACTTAGGGCAAAGCTGACACACGAAACCTGCGATTCGCCCAGAGCGGGCGGCCAGCGGGTATCTGAGTTCACACAGTTGTGTGCTTGGTCCGGTCCGCACCAGATTTGTCGAAGCGCTGTGGGGTCACGACTGCCTCTCGTGGCGTTTCCGACTCCCGGCCGAAGTACCAGCCCTGGCCCATCTTCCATCCCGCTTCGGTGACCGCTCGTGCCTGTTCTTCGGTCTCGATGCCCTCGGCCACCGTGGTGATACCCAGGTGCCGACACATGTCAGCCAGACCTCGGGCCATACCCCAGACACGGTCGCGCGCCGCCACCGCCTCATCCGATTCCGCTCGCGCGACGAGTCCGGCAGTGTAGGTGCGGTCCAGCTTGACCACCTGGACGGGAAAATCCCGCAGTTGCGCAATCGACGAGTATCCGGTGCCGAAATCGTCCAGCGCGAAAGTGACTCCAGCCGCCGAGAGGTGGTGGATGTTCCTAAGCACCGTGCGGGTGGCGTGCAGTGCCACCTGTTCGGTGATTTCCACCGTCAGCCGGCAGGGCGTCACCTCGAACTCGTGCAGCAACTCGATGATCTCCCTACTGGCCCGCGCATCGTGCAGCCTGTCGGCCGACACGTTTTTGGTGACCCACTGGTGATCCGGCAGCCCACTCAACGCCCGAACTGCCGCCCGCGAGGAAGCGCGATCCACTTCGAGGAGCAAACCGTTTCGTGCCGCAACCCCAAGCCACTTCTGGGCAGGTACTACCGAGCCGTCCGGCAGGCGCAGCCGCGCCAATGACTCGAACGCCAGCGTGCGACCTTCTGGTAGAGCGACGATGGGTTGGAAGAATGTATCAAGACGCCCCCCGTCCAGTGCTGCGACTATGGTCTCCGCCGTGACCCCGCCGGACGGTCGCTCCCGCTGCGCCTTGGAGATCACCACAGTGCGATCGCGGCCACGCTGCTTGGCCTTGCGCAGGGCCGCATCGGCTCGCTCGAGCACCTGATCAAAGGATTCGCCCTTTTCGGAAGCAGCCACCCCGACACTCACCGACACCGGGATGTCGCGGCGCCCGTAGCTGAAGGTCTGAGCAGCCACAGCACCCCGGACCAATTCGGCAACCTGCTGGGCCGCCGCTTGGTCGCGCACATCTGCCAGAACCACGACGAACTCGTCACCGCCTACCCGGGCCACCAGATCGCCTTGGCGCACGCAGGACACGAGAGTGTCCCCCAACTGCCGCAACACCTCATCTCCGGCGTCATGCGAAATCGCGTCGTTGATGTACTTGAAGTGGTCGATGTCGGTGTAGAGGACTCCAATGTTCTTGCCCGATGTGTGCGCGCCTGACAGCAGTTCCGAGGCTTGGGAGTGGAGGTCATTCCTATTGCGCAACCCGGTTAGAGGGTCGTGCCCGGTGCGGTGGCGCAGTTGCGCGATCTCGCCCACATCTGGCACCGTCCCGAGTCCTATTCGACTCATGTCGAGCATCGTGGTGACAACCCGGGCGGGCCGATCGCGGTCCTCGTCGAACATCGGCTGCGAATCCACCAGGAGCCAGCGCATCTCGCTGCGGTGGGGATCGAATACCCCCATGACGAACCCCCGCACGGGCTCGCCAGTGCGCAGCGCCACCATCGCCGGATGCTGATCACCGGGCAGGGTGCGGCCGGCTTCATCCACCGCTCGCCAACGAGAATCCATCGATGTCCGACCCGTCGCTTGGTCCTCAGTCAGGCCTAGGACCTCTAGCGCGGCAGAGTTGGCTGCCACGATGGCGCCGGAACTCGCCTGTATCACTGCCGGAACCGGTAACTCGAGGAAGGCACGCCGGTAGCGTTCCTCGCTGACCGCTGGGTCGCGTGCCAGCCTCGACGCCTCCGTGGCATCCCGAGCCACGGCGAAAACCTTGTCTCCGACCGGACGCGAGCGCCACTGCATGGTGACGAACCGACCGGTCTTGTGCCGGTACCGGTTGATGAAGTCGGTGACACCGGATTCCTGGGACGCCTGCCATGCGCCAACTGTCGCCTCAACATCGTTGGGATGGACAAGATCCATGAACTCCCTGCCCAAGAGTTCATCGGGCGTGTAGCCCAGGATCGACTCCCAGGCACGGTTCACCTCGGAGAACCGGCCTTGCGAGTCCACCACGCACATGAGGTCGAGGTCCGCCTCGAAGAAGTTCGGCGAACCAGAAGCATTCCTGTCCACGCCTCAAACATAGGGCAGCAAGTGCGTGGGCGCGTCAAAATCGCTGGATTGCACCTTGCCGTAGTGAGGCGCGCGAGGACGAACATTGTGCCGAGCCGCACCACAACGGCTCCCACTCGCAAAGCCCCGGACGCCTAAGGGACGAGGGCCTCGGTTGCGGCGATCGGCAGCTCTAAACTCAAAGGCCAAGCCGCTGCTGGGTGAGGGAAAGAAGACCGTCAAGTACCAAGTGGTTTGAGCCCACAAAGAAAGCAGGGCCCCGGAAAACTCCGGGGCCCTGGGCTCGCGTGCGAATGCACGAAGTTCGTGTTTGCTACTTCTTCTTCTTAGCGGAAGCCTCAAAGTCATCCACACCGGACCGAAGGATATCTAGCGACTCCACCAAGAGTTCTTCTAGCTCGTCCACGCTGCGGCGCTCCAGCAGCATGTCCCAATGGGTACGCTGCGGTTTGGTCGCCTTTTTCTCTGGCCATGCACCGCCCCGCAGCAGCGCCTCAGCGCCACAGCGACATTCCCATACGGCAGGGATTTCCGCTTCTAGGGAGAACGGCAGTTCAATGGTCGTGCCACAACTGCAGTCGTAGTAGATCATCTGGCGATCGGCCAGTCGCACGTTTTCGTCTGTCTCGTAACTCAGCGTGCCTAGTCTTGTGCCACGAAGTGCGCCGTCTGCCATCTGGATTCCCCTTCATTGGAGTCGACCGGTGGACTCCGATCGATCGCTACCCTGCCCAACTACCTCAACTACTCAGACGTACATTATGTTCCCTGAGTTCCCCGAGGCTAAACCTATTCTGCGGCTTTACTTGCCTCTAACCGAATCGAACAGAGTCTGTTATTCGGCTGATTCACCCGTGCGGGTGATTTTGCGAGGCGGCTCAGTTCAGCTGATCGTCTTCGGGGCGCCGCGGATCCGGCGGTAGCACCACACCTTCGATAGCCTCGGGTGAGTGATTGTCGGCCCTAGTGCTGGAATCGGTCGAATGGGTACCGGACGGGGCATTAGGAGAATCCACGGTCTCGCCGCTGATCGTAACGCCTGATCGTGAGGCCCGCGCTGCTTGTCTGGCGGCCAAGGCCGCACGGATGGGGGGTGGCAACAGAATGACCCCCACGAGATCGGAGAGGAAACCTGGCGTAGCGAGGAACACGCCAGCGGCAAACAGCAGGCCCGACTGCCGCAGCTCGAGCGCAGCCGTCTGCAGATCCTCTTCGGACATTTCCTGATTGGGGTAGATCGTGGTGGACTCCCCCGTCACCGGATCTACCGAAGTGAAGGGTTGCACCTGTTGTATCGGGGTGCGGAGCGCTTGAAAAGCGGCCATCCCGGCCAATCGCATCACTGCGAGCCCCAGCCCGAATCCCACCAAAAGGATGATGAACACCCAGCCCCATCCGATCAATGACGCCACCCAAATAACCAGGACAATTTCCAGGATCGGGTAGCCGAAGAAGATCAAGGTGCCCAGTGGAGATCGCCGCATCAGTCGCCTCCCACTTGGTCGCGTGAGCCCTGACCACGGGCGCGGTTTCGGGCCGCCCGACGAGCCGCCCGCTTCTCCATCCTACCTTGGTATCCCCAAACCGTAACCCGCCAAAGCGCCTCCGCTACGATGCGCTGACTCATCTTGGAAGTCCCGAACTCGCGCTCTTCAAAAGAGATGGGGACCTCCGCCACGGTGAGACCAAGTTGGTGCACGCGTGTGGCCAAATCCACCTGGAACACATAGCCCTGCGATTCGATCGAATCCAAGTCAAGCGCCCGCAGGGTGTCGGCGCGGAAGGCCCGGAATCCGCCGGTGGCGTCCTTCATCGGAACCTGCAGGGCCCAACGGGTGTATAGGTTTCCGCCGCGGGACAGGAGTTCACGGCTCTTGGGCCAGTTCACAACTTCACCGCCCTCTACCCAGCGTGACCCCAAAACGAGGTCTGCTGTCCGCAGTCGCGCCAGCAAGCGTGGGAGGTCTTCGGGTCGGTGTGAACCATCTGCGTCCATCTCCACCACGACGTCATAGCCGTTGTCCAACGCCCAATCGAAACCGGC
>JAHZKU010000107.1 GCA_022600255.1 Actinomycetes bacterium
CTTCATCGGTTGCTGCTCAACCATGATCTTGGCGTACTGGTCGCCCGTCAGACTGAGCGCCACCGCGGAGATCAGCGCCACAACGGCTCCCACCCGCAACGTGGCCCGCGCCATGTCGTCGGACTTGCGGCGCATCAGTAGCCACAGGGAGATGCCAGCCACGAAGACACTACCTGTCAGGAACGCGGCCGAAATCGTGTGCATCCAGGTCATCACAGCTGTGTTCTGGAACATGACGTTCAGGAAGTCCACCATCTCGGCGCGATTGCGTTCCTCGTTGAACTCATACCCAACTGGGTGCTGCATGAAGGAGTTGGCGGCCAGGATCATATACGCACTCATGACGGTGCCCGCTGCGAACAGCCAGATGGTGGCCAAGTGTAGTTTCTTGGGCAGTCGGTCCCACCCGAAGATCCACAGGCCCAGAAAGACCGATTCCAGGAAGAAGGTGAGTAGGGCTTCGATCGCTAGCGGGGCTCCGAAGATGTCGCCGACAAAACGCGAGAAGTCACTCCAGTTCATGCCGAACTGAAACTCCTGCAGGATGCCCGTCACGACTCCCATCGCGAAGTTGATCAGTAGCAACTTGCCGAAAAACTTGGTGGCCTGTAGCCACTTGTCGTTGTTGGTGCGCACCCAGGCTGTGTGCATGCCGGCCACCAAGAATGAGAGCCCGATCGTGATGGGAACGAAAAAGAAGTGATAGACGGTGGTGACCCCGAACTGCATTCGGGCAATGTCCAGCGGATCCATATGCGGGCCTTCCTTCACTGCTTGCCAGCGGCGTCATAACCGGCCCCCGGCAAGGCTGCGCCGCTTAAAGGGTTCCGCATTCGGCCTGGATTCTTGTCATGATTTTGGTGTTGTGCGGCCAACTCGGGACGATCCGTCCCCGGCGCACTGCCAAAACAGGCACCGCACGTAGCGGAAGCGACGTTCAGTAGCCGACGGCTGGACTGGAAACCCGGCATGAATCTGTCCGACAGCTCGGAAGATCAGTACTGGACCTAGCTGAGCAAGAGGGTGCGCTTGGGGTGGCTGAAGCGGCCGGCCATGTGACGGTCCGCGATGCTGCCGCTTAGAGTTGCACTGTGGCAACATCTCCCCATATTCGACCTGACTTGCAGGACGTCCCGAGCTACCGAGCGGGTCGGCGCGCAGCGGTAGACCAACCAGGTCGGACGTATTCGTTGGCATCCAACGAAACCATCTACGGCCCGTTGCCGGGGGTGGCGGAGGCCGCCGCAACAGAACTCGAACAACCACACAGGTATCCGGATGCCGGAGTCACGGCGCTGGTGCAAGCCTTGGCCGATCGCTGCAACGTAGGCCCGGATTGGATTGCGACGGGCACAGGGTCCGTGGCGATTTGCCAACAGGCGATCGTGGCGACTTGCAATCCGGGAGATGAAGTTGTTTTCGCCTGGCGTTCCTTCGAGGCCTACCCCATCATTACCAAGTTGGGTGGTGCCCAGGCGGTGCCTGTCCCGCTTCGACCCGATGGCACCCACGACTTGTCGGCCATGGCCGCCGCAATCACCGATCGCACCCGGGTGGTGTTCCTCTGCTCACCGAACAATCCCACCGGACCGATCATTGCCAGCGCTCAACTAGATGAATTCCTAGAGTCGGTGCCGGCTTCAGTTCTCGTCGTGCTGGACGAGGCGTATTACGAGTTCGCCCTAGCCAGTGTTGCGGATCCCGCCGAGTTGCCTGACGGGGTACAACTCGCACGGGAACGGATCAACGTGATGGCGTTGCGGACCTTTTCCAAAGCCTACGGCTTGGCCGGTCTGCGCGTCGGTTACGCCGTCGCCAACCCTGCGTTGACCCAGGCACTCAGGAAAGCCGCCCTGCCATTTGGGGTCAGCGCGGTCGCGCAGGCCACCGCCTTGGCCAGTCTGCAGCAGGAGCAGGAAATGCGGGCACGAGTCTCGGAAACCGTCCGCGAGCGCGACCGGGTGGTTGAGGTCGTAAAAGCCGCCGGGTGGGAAATCCCGATGCCGTACGGGAACTACTACTGGTTGGGACTGGGCGAGCAAGCCCTGGACTTTGCAGCCAGTTGTGAGGCTGCTGGAGTCACCGTTAGGGCCTTCCCCGGCGAAGGCGTACGGGTGTCGATCGGTGAGGGTGCAGCCAATGATCGGGTCCTCACGGTGCTGGCTCGCGACTTCAGCAGATAGCGACCCGACAGGGCTCCAACGCCGGCATTCCGACGCCGAATCGGAACCGGGGCTAGCTTCGGGTCTTGGTCATTGTTGGAGTCCTTGGCACTACTGATGCGCCAGCGCTTGGGCCTGCGAGACCAGCGCCCGAGTGGCCACCACCTGCTCCACGTCGAAGACCGGCACTTGGGTCCAGTGATCAAGATCCTCGCCAGTGACGCGAACCTCCACATAACCCGTCACGTACTGCTCCTTCATTAGGAGGAACAGCAGTCCCAACAAGCAGAAGAATGCAAACACGATGGCCAGGACAATTGCGGTGGTTGGGATGCGTTCCTGAACTCGAGTGTTGTCCGTGGCCAGCCACCGGGTTCCTCGCAGCGGCGCCGTGCCGTTAGGCGTCACGACCCAATGCTCGGTAACGCCGATGTCGCCGATCTGCAGCACGTACGGTTCGGATGATGTCTGGCTCATGGCGGCTCCGTCTTTTGACGTCTTAGCTCGCGACGGTCGCCTAGGTGGGCCCGGTGCGCTTGCTCAGTTCGTGCGGGAGAGTCTACGTGTTCGCAGTCTGCGGGCATGGACCGTTAGGCGGGATTGCTGCGCCGGCTCC
This sequence comes from Actinomycetes bacterium, assembly GCA_022600255.1. Classification (GTDB taxonomy): domain Bacteria; phylum Actinomycetota; class Actinomycetes; order S36-B12; genus JAHZKU01. The sequence goes on from JAHZKU010000107.1 coordinate 2,779, forward strand.
GCAGACAGCACCGCCAGATCGTTGGGCCGTGGCTACTTAGCGGCGTTGGTCAGGGTGTCTTACCATGGCTACACAACGAACTGGGTGGGGTAATGATTCTGTCGGACCGA
>JAHZKU010000108.1 GCA_022600255.1 Actinomycetes bacterium
TGCAGATCGACTCGGTCATCTACTTCTCGGTGACGGACCCCAAGGCGGCCACCTATGAGATCGCTGACTACATCCACGGTGTCGAGCAACTGACCGTTACCACGCTGCGCAACGTCGTGGGCGGCATGGACTTGGAGCAAACGTTGACCTCACGAGAGGAGATCAACCTAGCTCTGCGCGGTGTGCTCGATGAAGCGACCGGTCGCTGGGGAATTCGCGTGAATCGTGTCGAGTTGAAGTCGATCGATCCGCCCCCGAGTGTGCAGGACTCCATGGAGAAGCAGATGCGCGCCGAGCGCGACAAACGCGCCTCGATCTTGACCGCCGAAGGCGCCAAGCAATCGGCGATCCTGAACGCAGAGGGCTATCAGCAGTCGGCGGTACTAACCGCGAAAGGCCAGGCAGAAGCTGAGATCGTCAAGGCCGACGGTGAGGCTCGGGCGATCGAGCGGGTGTTCGGTGCCATTAACTCTTCTGATGCCAACGAGACGGTGCTGGCGTACTCATACCTGCAAGCACTACCTAGCATCGCCAGCGGCACCGCCAACAAGGTCTGGATTGTGCCCGCGGAGCTGAGTAAGGCGATGACCCACCTTGGTGCGGCCTTCACCCAAGACCAGGGCAACGAGGAGTAGCGGCCGCAGGGCGGACCGCCTAAGTAGCGGCAAAGCGAGTCCGCAAGAGTCTGGGACGTAGGCTGGGGGACTATGCCGCTTGTCCCGATTACCCAGGCCGATGACGCCAGGATCCGTGACTTCACTGATCTGACGGATGTGAACCTGCGCAAGTCTCGGGAAGTCGCCGAAGGCTTGTTTATGGCCGAGTCCCTGCCTGTCGTGCAGCGTGCGGTGGCGGCCGGATATCGCGTCCGCGCCGTCCTGACTGAACCGCGTTGGCAGGATCAAGCGCAAAGTGCGGCAAATCCGCTGACGCCGATCTACGTGGCCGAACCGGACGTGCTGCAACACATCACCGGTTATCGACTCCATCGGGGAATCCTGGCTGCGATGCAGCGAAAACCGCTCGCAAGTGCGACTGCGGTTTTGGAGCAAGCGCGCACAGTACTGGTGTTGGATGCCTTGGTGAATCACACCAACGTGGGCGCCGCCTTCCGCTCGGCGGCGGCCATGGGCTTCGATGCGGTGCTGACGACAACAACTGGCGCTGATCCGCTGTATCGCCGCAGTGTTCGCACCTCGATGGGGACAGTATTCGCTGTCCCTTGGACAGTGGTGGCCCCCGAGGACTTATGGGTCGTACTAGCGGATTTCGATACTGTGGCGCTGACCCCCGCACCACAGGCACCAATCTTGGCTGGACTGGTGCCGGACTTGGGCCCCCGACGCGCACTGATTCTGGGGACGGAAGGACCGGGGCTCTCCCCACAAGCCCTGGCGGCGGCGCGTTTCCAGGCGCGAATCCCCATGGCTGCTGGGGTGGATTCGTTGAACGTTGCGGCCACTGCGGCCTTGGCCGGATACATCTTGGCCGAACGGGCGCCCGGGTAGCGCTAGGAGCCTGATCTTGGCAAAACCTGGGGTGTATCGGTGTCCCAAAGGCCGCGCGACCGGCAGACTGGGAGGATGAGAGAATCCGATGGTGTAGCCGACCTGACCGACGTCACGCAGACGCAGGGCGGTTGGCTGAGTAGCAACGACTTAGAGCAGGCGCGCGGGGCGCTCCCGATCGTCTACATCGAGGCTGTCCCAGTTCGAGTGGATGCGCTAGGCAACGTGACCCATGTCGGACTCCTGCTGGAAGCCACCCCCACCGGCACGCTGAATCGCACGCTGGTTTCGGGTCGGGTTCACCTAGGCGAGCGGATTCGGGAAGCGCTGCTGCGCCACATCGAGAAGGACCTCGGGCCAGTCGCGCTGCCGCGGATTCCGACAGATCCCACACCATTTGCCGTCGTGGAGTACTTCCAGTCCCCCGAAGTGAGCGGGTTTGTTGATGCTCGGCAACACGCCGTGGCGCTGGCCTATGTCATCCCGGTCGCAGGAGATTGCGAACCCAGCAGTCAGGCGTTGGATATCGCCTGGCTCACCCCGCGGGAGGCGGCGAGCCAGGACGTCCTAGTGCAAATGATTGGCGGCCGGGATCGGGTTTTGCGGATGGCGTTGGCGCATGCTGGCGTTCTGCCGTGACAACCGTTGTCTATGTCACCTCGGTTGAACCCAACAGTGGCAAGTCGCTGGTCAGTCTGGGTGCTCTTGAGATCGCGGCCAGCCAATTCAGCCGGGTCGGTTACTTTCGGCCTGTGATCGCGGCGGGGCCCGCTCGGGACCCGATCATCGAGCTAATGCGATCGCGATATCAGCTCGCGCAATCGTACGAACAGTCCTTTGGTGTGACGACCGAGGCGACGCGCGGTATGGGGGACCATGTCCGGCCCGCCTTGGTTCATGCGATCCTGGCGGCCTTCGAAGACTTGGCCGCCAAATGCGAGATCGTGATCGTGGAGGGCACGGACTATTCGGGGGCGTCCGCCGCCTTCGAGTTTTCCCTCAACGCCGAGGTGGCCGCGAATCTCGCGGCCTCGGTGGTGGTGGTGGCTCGCGGTCACGACCGCCGGCCCGATCAGGTTTCGGGATCCTTGACGGCCGCCCGCATCAGCCTGATCGAGCACAAGCTGCCGATTCTGGGATTTGTCGTAAATCGGATCGATCCGCAGCAGTGGGACGAGATGGCTCGGATCGGCGCCGCTTTGCCGGACTACCCGGTCTGGCTGCTGCCAGAAGATCCGGCGTTGAGCAAGCCAAGTCTGCTGGAAGTGCAGGCGGCGGTATCGGCCGATTTGGTATCGGGTTCGCAGGAGAACCTGGGCCGTGAAGTTGGCACGCTGCAGGTAGCGGCCATGACGTTGCCGCACCTGATGCAAGTGCTGCGACCCGATACGTTGCTGGTGACATCTGGCGATCGCGCGGACGTGATCCTGTTGGCGCTGACGTCCGGATACAGCACGGGTGTCCCTGGCGTGGCTGGCCTGTTGTTGACCGGTGGCTTCGAGCCCCCAGAAGCGGTGTTGCAGTTCGCAGAAGGAATGACGCAGCAGCCAGTCCCAATCCTCGCGTGTGCGGGGGATGTCTTCGAGGTGGCTGAAGTCGTGGCTGCGGTGGAGGGTTCGATCGCCTCAGGAGAGGAACGCAAGATTGCCTCCGCCTTGAAGGTATTCGAGGACCGCATCACGGTGAGCGAACTGGCGGCCCGACTTAGCCGCTCGACGTCGGCGACCGTGACGCCGGTGATGTTCGAGCGGCAACTGCTAGCCCGAGCCCAACAGGAGCCAAAGCGAATCGTTCTGCCGGAAGGGAACGACGATCGGGTGCTGCAGGCGGCTGATCAACTCCTGCGCAGAGATGTCGTGGAACTAGCGATTCTGGGGCAGCCCGATGAGATTCGCAGTCGCGCGGAACACTTGGGGTTGGACTTGGCGAAGGCCGAACTTATCGACCCGGAAACCAGTGAACTGCGCCCGGAACTAGCCGCGCGCCTGTATCAACTCCGATCGCACAAGGGCTTGACAGCGGTGATGGCCGACGACTTGGTCACCGACGTTTCCTGGTTCGGCACCCTCCTAGTGGAATCGGGTCGCGCGGACGGGATGGTCAGCGGGGCCACCCACACCACGGCCGACACCATCCGGCCCGCACTGCAGGTGATCCGGACCAAACCGGAAGTGTCGGTCGTTTCGAGCGCATTCTTTATGGCCATGCCCGATCGGGTTCTCGTGTTCGCCGATTGTGCGGTGATCCCTGATCCGGACGCCCGTGAGTTGGCCGACATCGCTCTCAGCAGCGCCGCCACGGCGCGCGCCTTCAACGTTGATCCGCGGGTAGCGATGCTCTCCTACTCCACGGGAGGCTCAGGAAGTGGCCAGGATGTGGCCAAGGTCGCCGAGGCGACCGCCCTGGTGCGGGCGCGCAATCCGCAACTCCTCGTAGAAGGGCCGGTGCAATACGACGCCGCAGTAGACCCAGGCGTCGCAGCAGCGAAGCTGCCAAACTCCGATGTCGCTGGCAAAGCCACCGTGCTGATCTTCCCGGACCTAAACACTGGCAACAACACCTACAAGGCGGTGCAGCGTTCGTCCGGGGCCGTGGCGATTGGTCCGATTCTGCAAGGACTGCGACTGCCGGTGAACGATCTTTCCCGTGGCGCGACTGTTGCCGACATTGTGAATACGATCGTGATTACCGCGATTCAGGCCCAGGGATCGCCGCACGAAAACTAGTCCCTTCGCCAAGGGGGTATCCCAGAACAAGGCTGGGGCGCGAAGGGGTACGTTGAGGCGAGGGTGGAGGAGCACATGAGTACTGTTCTAGTCGTGAACGCGGGCTCCAGTTCGCTGAAGTATGCGTTGGTGGGCGCCCATACTGGTGAGCAAGAGTTGGCCGGTGTCATTGAACGGATCGGCGCAGACGTCCCCGACCACGCAGCTGCCTTTGCGCTGGTACGCGACGAGTTTGCGAATCACGCGGCCCCGGTGCCGGCCGCGATCGGACATCGCGTGGTGCACGGTGGCTCCCATTTCGCCGCGCCGGTGGAGATCACCGCTGCGGTGCAGGAGGCCATCGCGGCATGCATTCCGTTGGCACCGTTGCATAACCCAGCGGCCTTGGTGGGGATTGCGGCCGCGGAGGCAGTTTTTCCCGACGTGCCCCAAGTTGCGGTTTTCGACACGGCCTTTCACCAGACCATGCCACTAGCCGCCGCCACCTATGCGATCGACCGAGACGTGGCCGCGCAGTTCCAACTGCGCCGGTATGGGTTCCACGGCACGTCGCACGCATACGTGGCGGGCGAGGTCGCACGATATCTGGATCGGCCACTAACTGAACTCAAGATCATCTCGCTGCACTTGGGAAACGGGGCCAGTGCGTGTGCGATCGATGGCGGGCGCAGCGTGGATACCTCGATGGGGGTGACACCGGTTGAGGGACTCGTGATGGGCACCCGGGGCGGCGACATGGACCCGGCCATACCGGTGATCCTGGCGCGGGCGGGCTGGGATGCGGACCAGGTTGATGATTTCCTGAATCACCAATGCGGCCTGAAGGGATTGACGGGGTCCAGTGACTTGCGCGACGTCACGGCACAGGCGGACGCGGGTGACGACGCTGCGGAACTGGCCCGGCAGGTGATGGCGCACCGACTGCGCGGATACATCGGTGCCTACGCCGCAGTGCTAGGTGGTGTGGACGTCGTGGTGTTCACGGCCGGGATCGGGGAGCACGCGCCGTGGATTCGGGCAGCTGCGTGTGCCGGGTTGGAGTTCATGGGGATCACGGTTTCGCCGGAGCGAAACGCGGCTGCAATCGGGCCCGAAACCCCCCAGCGGATCAACGAGCCACAGAGTCGGGTGCAGGTGGTGGTGGTGCCTACCGACGAAGAGTTGGCCATTGCGCAACAGACCACCGAACTCCTCCAACTCTGAGGGCGGGTCACGACTCGGCCTCGACGTTCTGAGGGTTTTCGCCCATATCCTCAGCTGGGTTACCTTGGAAACACTGCGGTCAAAACGGGATTGGGTCAGTTCGTGCCGCTCTTTACGTTGGGGAGACACTATGGAGACACGCATCAAACTATCGGCGGTGGCACTGGCCGTCGCGGGCGTCTTTCTGGCCGGGTGCGCAAGTGCTGCATCGACACAGACTGAGTCGAGCCAAACCGGAGACGCGGCGTCTCCGGAAGCCACCAGCACCCCTGAAGCTCCCCTGGAACTGCCCCAGGGCGGTCGCGAGATCTTCCCGGAATACCGCCTCGTCGGGTTCTCCGGTGCGGGCGGTGACCCCTCTTTTGCCTTGGGCCGGTTGACCGGTGACCTGGATGCGCGGTGCCGGGAGATCAAGCGGATCGGCAAGGACTACGCTTACGGCCGCACAGTGCAGCCGATCTTTGAGAACATCTCCACAACCGTCACGGCGTCACCTGGTGAAGACGGCAAGTATCGCTTCCGTCGCTCGAACAAAGAGATCCGCGAGTACCTAGCGGCCGCACGTGAATGTAAGGCCATCCTGCTGCTGAACATCCAGCCAGGGCGTTCTGAGTTCATGCCCGAAATGAAGCATTTCGAGCGGTTCTTGAAAGAGCCTGACGTTGGTGTCGCCCTGGATCCGGAATGGGCAATGGATCCCGACAAGCGGCCGAACCTTGACTTGGGGCGCACCACTGGCAAAGAGCTCAACGATGCCGCTATCTACTTGTCCGAGATTGTCCAGGAATACAACTTGCCGGAAAAGGTGATGGTGTATCACCAGTTCAACGACACCGTGGACAACCCCAAGCAGCTGCGGCCGCAAGAGGGGATTGCGATCGTGCGTTCGATCGACGGCTTGGGTGGCCCGGCCGCAAAGACCGAGACCTACGACACCTTGGTGAAGGGCCAGCCCAAGTTCATCCACCCCGGGTTCAAGTTGTTCTACTCCGAGGACGTCAATCCGCCGTGGGGGAGTCGCTTGATGACCCCGAAGGAAGTGATGTCTTTGAAACCGCGACCCGAGTACATCCTGTACGAATAGTCGTTCATCCCCGCGCTCGCAGCGCAGTCGCGGTGGATTGTCATTCGTTCAGCCCGCCAACCTGACTTGTGCAGCGGTCCTATGCGGGTGGGATGCTAGTACGAACACAGCCAAACGCTAGGAGCTCGTATGACCATCATTGACCCGCAGGCTCCGATCTTGGTCACTGGTGCCAGTGGCTACGTGGCGGGCTGGCTTATCAAAGACCTACTCGCGGCTGGTCATACGGTGCATGGCACCGTTCGTGACCCTGACAAAACCAGCAGCGTGGCCCACCTGCGTCAGATGGACCAGACCGCACCGGGCACGCTCAAGTTGTTCCAGGCCGACCTGCTGCAAGAGGGGTCGTTCGCTGAGGCGATGGCCGGTTGCCAAGTGGTGATGCACACGGCCTCTCCGTTTATCCTGACCGGGATCACCGACCCGCAAGAGCAACTCGTGCGGCCGGCGCTGCTGGGTACGGAGAACGTGCTGGAAACGGCAAATCAGACCGATTCGGTACGTCGGGTCGTGTTGACCAGCAGTGTGGTCGCCACGGTGGGAGATGCGATGGACTTGCGGGAGTCGGGAAAGAACGCCATCACTGAGGACGACTGGAACACCACGAGCAACGCTGAGCACCAGCCCTACGCTTACTCCAAGACCGTTGCTGAGCGCAGGGCCTGGGAGATGGTCAACAACCAGGACCGCTGGGACCTAGTGACCATCAATCCGGGCGCCGTGTTCGGCCCGTCGCTGGCCCCAGGGAGCAAGTCCGCCTCAATCGATCTTCTCGTGCAACTCGGTGACGGGCGGGCCAAGATGGGCGTTCCGGCGCTAGAGCTCGGGATCGTTGACGTGCGCGATGTTGCTCAAGCGCACATCCAAGCCGCTTTCCGACCCGAAGCCAAGGGCCGGTACCTGACCTGCAACACCTCACTAACGCTGATGCAGATGGCCAACATCCTGCGCGGCCGCTACGCCGGTGACTATCCGTTCCCGACCCGCACCCTACCCAAGCCGCTAGTTTGGCTGGCGGCGCCCATGGCCGGATTGACTCGGGACTATGTGAGTCGAAACGTGGGGTTTGACCTGCGCTTCGACAACACCCGCAGCAAGGAAGACCTCGGGTTGGGGTACTACCCCGCTGAGCAAACTCTCGTCGAGCATTTCGAGCAGCTCGCCGCCGACCACCGGGTCTGAAAGGTTGGTCCGAACGGTCGGTATCCTGAAGATTGAACCTCTTGCCTCGGCCCTAGCCCTGACCCAGCTCTCGGTATAACTAGCCCCAGTCGTCTCTAGACCTAAACCCAAAGGACTCTCACCATGGCCAGCCTCCTGCCGCAGACCTTTGAGGTGCGCACGCTGGGCTGTCAGATGAACGTGCACGATTCCGAACGGATGGCCGGACTTCTTAGCGAAGCGGGTTATGTCGAGGCGGCCAAGGGTGAGGCTGACATCGTCGTGATCAATACGTGTGCCGTCCGCGAGAATGCCGACAACAAGTTGTACGGCAACCTGGGCATTCTGGCGGCACAAAAACGGAAGAATCCGCGCATGCGGATCGCCGTGGCCGGCTGCCTAGCGCAGAAGGACCGCGACACGATTATTGACAAGGCACCTTGGGTGGATACGGTCGTTGGAACCCACAACATCGACCAACTGCCAACACTGCTCGAGCGCGCAAACCGCACCGCGTCACCGCAGATCGAGATCGTCGAGACGTTGGAAACGTTTCCCAGTGACATGCCAGTCCGACGCGGCTCGGCCTTCTCCGCCTGGGTCGCCATCAGTGTTGGGTGCAACAACACCTGCACCTTCTGCATTGTGCCGAGTCTGCGCGGCCGGGAGCGGGACCGCCGACCCGGAGAGATTCTGGCCGAAGTCACCGCATTGGCCAGCCAGGGCGTTCAGGAGATCACCCTCTTGGGTCAGAACGTCAATGCTTACGGTGTTGAGTTCGGGCAGCGGACGGCCTTTGCCGACCTGTTACGCAGCGTCGGAGCGGTTCCTGGGATCAAACGTGTTCGGTTCACGAGCCCCCATCCCCGCGACTTCAGTGCGGATGTGATTGCAGCGATGGCGCAGACCCCAACCGTGATGCCGCAGTTGCACATGCCGCTGCAGAGTGGTTCGGACCGCATTCTAAAAGCCATGCGCCGGTCCTACCGAGCGGAGAAGTTCCTGAAGATCGTCGGCGATGTGCGCACCCTGATTCCCGATGCCGCCATCACGACCGACATCATCATCGGGTTTCCAGGCGAGACCGATGCAGACTTCGCAGCAACCTTGGCTGTGGTGGAACAGGCGCAGTTTGCGAGTGCCTTCACCTTCCAATACAGCCCACGACCCGGGACGCCGGCCGCCGACTATCCCGAACAGGTGCCATCGGATGTGATGGCGCAGCGGTATCGGGCCTTAGCTGAACTGCAGGAATCCATCAGTTGGCAGCAGAATCGGACTCTGGTGGGCGGCAACCTCGAAGTGATGGTGACCGGTCGGGGTCGCAAAGATGCCGCGACGGCGCGCGTTTCTGGCCGCGCCCGCGATAATCGGTTGGTGCACGTCGCGGCACCCGCGTTAGATCTGCAGCCAGGGGACGTCGTATCGGCGCAGATCACAGATGCGGCCCCACATCATCTGTTGGCCGATGGAGAAGTTGTGCTGGTGCAGCGTTACATCACTGAAGCCGGACAGTCTTGCCAAACTGGCGACATGTCGAACGGCGGTGCCACGGACACCAAACCGGTGTCGCTAGGCCTACCCGGTGTGGGCGCACCTGGGCCCACACCGGTCGCCTAGTCGGCTACTTGTCTGTTGCCGCGTCTGCTACGTCGGCAGCCTCTGCAGCCGTTGCCTGTTCGGCGCCCTGGACGCGGTCCACAAGCTTGCCGGTGACATCGTCGACCCGGGAGGTGACATCGCTGAGTGCGCCACCGGTCTTGTCATCAATGAAGTCGTGCGCCTTGTCGACCGCGGCGGAGGCTTGATCGGCAACTCCGGCGGCGGCGCTCTTGGCCTGATCGACTGCGCTAGCGAGCTGTTCGTTCACGTCACCGGATTGGGCCTGCGCCTTGGCCGCCAACCCCGTGGCCTGCTCGCGTGCGATTCCCGCGATTGCAGCCGCTTGCTCCTGTGCCTTGGCAGCCTGCTCTTGGGCCCGGGCGGCCAGCGTGAGTGCCTGCTCCTGGGCCTTGCCGGCGAGTTCGGTCGCGCGGTCGCGCGCTTGGTCAATGTTGTCGTTCATTACCTGAACGCCTCCTACTTCGAAGTTGTTGCTCTCAAAGCGTAGGGGATCATGGTAAGCGTGGCACCTTCACCCGATCATGAAACAACTCACACCCCCGTGGTAGCGGTGGTTGGGGCCACCGCCAGTGGTAAGAGTGCACTGGCCTTGGCCTTGGCAGAATCCTTGCCGATCGGAATCGTGAACGCCGATGCGATGCAACTGTATCGCGGGATGGACATCGGCACGGCTAAACCCACCACGGCTGAGCGGAGGCGAGTACCCCATTACGGCCTTGACCTATTAGAGATATCCCAGGCGGCCTCGGTGGCGCAGTTTCGTCAATACGCCCGCACGTGTATTGCCGGCTTAGCGGACCAGGGCCGCTTACCGGTGGTTGTGGGTGGTTCGGCCCTGTACCTGCGCGCGGTCCTAGATCAGTTGGATATTCCACCTACGGACCCCCAGGTTCGGGAGCGGTGGAATCTGCAACTGAAGCTGCGGGGTAGCGCTGATCTTCATGAGGAGTTGCGGGCTGTGGCCCCGCAGGCTGCTGCCGAGATCGATCCTCGCAACGGCCGCAGAATTGTGCGGGCGATGGAGGTCGTGGAACTAACAGGATCTTTCACGGCTCGGCTGCCAGAACCGGTGAGTTGGCGCCCCACGTTGTGGCTGGGGTTGCGACCTGAGCGCGCGGATCTGGATATCCGGATTTCGCAGCGGGTCGAGCACATGTGGCAGGAGGGTTTGGTCGCGGAGGTCGCTCGCCTGCAACAGCAAGGGCTGGCCCACGCCCCGACCGCATCGCGTGCGGTTGGGTATCAGCAGGTGCTGGAGTTCTTAGCTGGCGAGGTCACGGCAGCGGACGCCAAGGTCAACATGGTCGCCGTCACCAAGAAGCTGGCGCGTCGCCAGGAAAGGACGTTTCGAGCCAACACGCGAATCCAGTGGCTTGACTCCTCGTCAGATCCACAGACGGAGGCGCTGGAACGGATCGCCAATCTGCCGCGTGTCGAGTAGTTGGCCTGCTGCGAGTCGGCGTAGGCCACGACCCTGCGATCTGGTCAACTCGAGCCGGGGCTACCTGCTAGATTTTGGGCATGGAGGTATCTATTGTCGGTACAACTGACGGGTCCGTTGGCGATCTGGTTGGACAAAGCTTGGAAAGCCTGTTCGATGCGTTTCAGTTGGTCCTACCCCTACGACCGAATCGGCTACGCGACGATCGACACAGCTACAGATACGGTGACCGAGACTTGGTTGAAATCCAAGAACCCAGATCGAGTGAAGCTAGCGGTCGGGCACTGCTCAAAGTTGGCGGTCAGTAGCTTGGCGTCGGTGGCAGAATCCGGCGAACCGCGTGTCATTGACGACTTGCCTCAGTATCTGGCCCACAGACCCGACTCGGGATCCACCAAGCTGATCGTGGCGGAGGGCATCAATTCAAGCCTGACGTGTCCGGTAACGGTCGACGGCCGCGTCGTGGGTTTCCTATTCTTCAGCAGCAACGAGGTTGGCGCCTATGGTGCCCTAGAACATGGGGCCCTGCTCGGGCTGGCCAAAATGTTGTCCGCGACCGTGGCACAGGACCTGCAGTTGAAAGAGAAGACCGCTCTGGCCGAGACGCTGACCCAGCAAGCCTTGCGCGATCCGTTGACCAGCCTGCTCAACCGGCGCGGACTGCGCCTGGTGTTTGATCGCTGGCGGGAGGCCCCCGTGGAGCATTCCCTCATCATGGTGGATCTGGACGGATTCAAAGCGGTGAACGATCAGTTCGGGCACCAACTCGGTGATGAGGTGTTGAACCAAGTCGCGGACGTGTTGCTGCGAAGTGTGCGCTCCACAGACTTTGCCGCCCGAGTTGGTGGCGATGAGTTTGCGGTGCTACTGACGGATCCAGGCGCTAGCCAGCAGGTGGCGGCGCGCGTGATCGATCGAATCTCCGCCCTGGGACACGGGGTAACCGCCAGCGTGGGCATGGTGACCTACGAGACACATATGCAAGCGCCTGAGTCGGTCTTGGCCGCGGCCGATAGTGCGATGTACCAGGCCAAACGGGCCGGCGGCAACCGCCCGGTTGCGGTGCAACTCTCCGGTGTCGGTCAACGGTATGTGGACGCCTCCCAGCAGACCGGCACTGGGCAGGACCAATATGGCCGACAGCCCGCAGAGAGTGATCGCTGATCGAGGCTAACACTGTGCCCCTGTCTGAACTGCCTGGTTCACAACTGCCGGTAGTACTCCGTGCCTAGGACGACTCGATAGATCGGTCGGGGAATCTGCAGCAGGACACCCAGCGTGCGCACATCGCCTCCGGTCGCCTGGCTGGCATGGGCACGCATAGCCGCCCGTTTGAAATCGATGAAGTCACGCACGTCCACACGATGTGTGATCTGCGGCCGGGGGGTAAAGGCTTCTTCGAACTGGCTCCGATCGAAGTCGTCGGGGAGGTGGACCAGTTTGTTTGCGACGCGGACGCCGTACTTGAACGGTTCCCGGGGCGCTGTTGCGGCGAATACCCGATCTAACCCCGCCATCTCAGCAGCGAGCACACCTGCGTCGTGGACGTGGACATGATCGGGATGTCCGTAGCCACCGGCCGCGTCGTAGACCACCAGCGTATGAGCGTTTTCGGCCACTAGGATTTCTGCGAGTTGTGCCGCTACCGTTTGCGTCGGGATGGCCGCGAAGGCCTGGCCTGGCCCAACGGGGGAATGCCCATCCAGGCCGGAGTCGGCGTAACCGAGCAGGATGATCTGCGCCGCGCCCAAGATCCGACCCGAAAGCTCGAGTTCGGCCTTGCGTCGGTTCCCGAGTTCGGCCACTAGACCAGCGTCAGCCAGCCCAGCCTCGCCCGCCGTTGCGGTCACCAAAACCACCCGTTGCCCTTCGGCATTGGCGCGAGCCATGGTGCCTGCCGTGAGCAGGGCTTCATCATCGGGGTGGGCATGAAAAAAGACGATTGCACCGGACACGTTCGCATCCTTGCGCATCGCCAGCCGTCTTGGCTAGCCGAGCTGCTGCGCACCGGTTCGCACTCGCGATAGGTTGTGGCAGCGGAGGTGTCCATGAAAGTTGCGCACATCAGTGACTGCTACTTGCCCAGGCTCGGTGGGATTGAGGTGCAAGTCACCGAGCTGACGCGTCGGCAGGCCGCGGCGGGATACGACGTCACCGTGTTCACCGCCACACCCGGTGAGGAGGTGCGGCTCGGTGTGGAAGAACTGGACGGGGTCAGCGTCAATCGCGTGACCGCCCGGCTGCCCCTAGAACTCCCGGTCCACCCCCGCACAACGCACCATCTAGTGCCATTGCTGGAAGAGCTGCAGCCCGACGTTGTGCATGTGCACCTAGGCGTGATTTCACCGTTCGCGTGGGGCGGCATCCGGTCGGCGGTGAAGGTGGGGGTTCCCACGATCGTGACGGTGCACAGTGTGTGGGGGGCCATGGCAAGGTCGGGTTACGGCTTGGCCAACGGCCTGATCAAGTGGAGTGCCTCTGGCGTGGTGCCATGTGCGGTCAGCGAAGTCGCCGCAGCGGCGATTCGGGCAGCCGGGGATGATGTGGAAGTCCTGATCACACCCAACGGGGTGGACCCTGCCGACTGGAATGCTGTTGGCCGGGTGATCCCGATCCCCGCAGCGGCCGTCGACGAGCCGGTGCGGTTCGTGTCGGCCATGCGGCTGGCGCCGCGCAAGCGGGCAATCCCTTTGCTGCAGATGTTCACTGGGGCTAAGGAGCGGGTGGGGAAGAGTCGGCGGATCACCTTGGCGATCGCCGGAGACGGTCCGCACCGCAATCGACTGCAGAAGTTCATCGACGCCGAAGGTCTCAGCGACGATGTGACGCTATTGGGCCGTCTCACCCGGCCCGATCTGAAGAACCTATATGTCAGCAGCGACGTGTTCGTGCAGCCGTCGGTCAAGGAAAGTTTTGGGCTCGCGGCCCTGGAAGCGCGGGCTACCGGCCTGCCGATTGTGGCGCGATCGCAGACCGGCCTGACGGAGTTCGTGCACGATGGCCTAGAGGGGTTGCTCGCGCCAGACGATATCGGGATGGCCAGTGCGATGGCTCAGCTAGCCAAGGACGACGCACTGCGGATTCAGATACAAACCCACAACGCCGAAACGGAACCCGAACAGGTATGGCCGAATGTACTGGGCATGGTCGCCTCGGCCTACGGGGTCGCGATCGATCGTGGCATCAGCAAGCGCCAAGTGGGATGAGCCTGATGGCTCCCGGACCAGCGTAGGCTTGGGGACATGACAGTGCCGCCTGCGCCCGTTGTTTTCTCGAAGGGCCATGGAACCGGGAACGACTTCGTGATCCTGCCCGATCCACAGGCCGCGCTCGACCTTTCAGCCGCCCAGGTGGCGGCCCTGTGCGATCGGCATTTCGGTATCGGCGCTGATGGTGTCCTGCGCGTGGTGCCCACGCGGGCGGTACCTGAGGTGCAGGATCAGGCTGATGTGGCTGACTGGTTCATGGACTACCGCAACGCTGACGGCTCGCTTGCTGAGATGTGTGGCAACGGCGCTCGGGTTTTCGCGCGGTATCTGGTTCAGAACGAGATGGCCGCGCCTGGCCGGATCACCTTTGCCACCCGGGCGGGCACACTGTGGGCAGATGTGCCGATCACCGGTGAGGTTTCGGTTGGGATGGGAACGCCAGCTAGTGCAGGTCTCCAGGCCGTGGCCGTGTCGGTGCCCGGACTGGAAGCCGAGGGTGTTGCAGTACATTTTCCCAACCCTCACGTCGTGATACCGGTGGCCGATATCGACCAAGCGGGCGAACTGCGGGAGTCTCCGCAACTCGCTGAGCCCGAACTCCTCCCAGAAGGCACCAACTTCGAGTTTGTCCAAGTCCTGAGTCCAGGTCACGTGCGGATCAGGATTCACGAGCGGGGCGTGGGCGAAACCCTCGCCTGTGGCACAGGTGCTTGTGCGGTGGCCTGGCTCCACGTTCAACAGATGGAACTGGGTCCGCAACCCAATGTCCGGGTGGATCTGCCGGGAGGCGTCGTGACGGTCTCCCAGCTGCAGTCCGGTGAATGGGTACTCACCGGCCCTGCCGAACTGGTGGCCACCGGTGTTCTTGAGCAGGGGTGGTGGCATGCCGCCTGACGTGCCAGAAGTCGAGGACGAATCCGGCCTGCTAGCTCAGCGCGAGGCTCTGCGCCGGGTCGAGTCCCTCTCTACTGAACTCGCCGACATTTCTGTGGTGGAGTACCGCGAGATTCGCCTTGAGCGGGTGGTTCTGATCGGGGTGTGGACACAAGGTGATGCGGCCTCAGCGGAGAATTCGCTGGCCGAGCTTGCGGCCTTGGCGCAAACGGCCGGTTCGGTGGTTTTGGACGGACTGATCCAGCGCCGCGCCAAACCCGATGCTGGCACGTATGTCGGCCGGGGCAAGGCTGCTGAACTCGCCGAAATCATCGCGATGTTGGAAGCTGACACCCTGATCTGTGACGGTGAACTCACCCCCGGGCAACTGCGCCAGCTGGAGGAGATCGTCAAGGTCAAGGTCGTGGACCGCACCTGGCTCATCCTGGACATCTTTGCCCAACATGCTCAGAGTCGGGAGGGCAAAGCCCAGGTCGAACTAGCCCAACTGCAGTACATGCTCCCGCGGCTGCGTGGGTGGGGCTAGGCGATGAGTCGCCAGGCTGGCGGGATTGGCACCCGGGGTCCCGGTGAAACCAAGTTGGAATCCGACCGGCGTCGAATCCGCACCCAGATCAGCCGCTTACGCAAGCAACTTAAGTCGATGAAGAAGGCCCGACAAACCCAACGGGCGCAACGGCATCGGGCACAGGTACCGGCCGTTGCGATTGTCGGTTACACGAACGCGGGCAAGTCAACGCTCCTAAAAGCCTTGTCTGGGGCGGAGGTCTTGATTCAGGACGAGTTGTTCGCCACGTTGGACCCAACCGTGCGTCGCATGAAGACCCCCTCTGGTCGGGAGTACA
>JAHZKU010000109.1 GCA_022600255.1 Actinomycetes bacterium
GTCGTTGCGTGAGCCGGTTCTAGGCTGACGCTGGCCGCAGAAGAGGCGCGGCGCGCCGCTGGGCGGAGCCGCCCAACGCTCGGGTTAGGCTGATTTGCGATACAGCTTGCCGACTTCGGCTGGTTCGGCGCGTCGATCAACCTGGAGGGCCAGCGGTGTACCTGAAAAGTCTGACTGTAAAAGGATTCAAGTCTTTCGCCAGCCCGACAACACTGGAGTTTGAGCCGGGCGTTACTTGTGTTGTTGGCCCGAACGGCTCAGGAAAGTCCAATGTGGTGGACGCGCTGTCCTGGGTGATGGGCGAGCAGGGAGCCAAGAGCCTACGCGGCGGAAAAATGGAAGACGTCATCTTCGCGGGCACCTCGGGCAAATCCGCCTTGGGCCGAGCCGAGGTGTCGCTCACGATTGACAACACCGACCAGGCGCTGCCCATCGACTTCACAGAGGTGACGATTTCGCGCATCATGTTCCGCAGCGGCGGCTCGGAGTACGCGATTAACGGCACTTCCTGCCGCCTGTTGGATGTACAGGAACTCCTCTCGGACTCTGGCATCGGTCGGGAGATGCACGTCATCGTTGGCCAAGGGCAGTTGGACTCGATCCTGCATGCCACGGCTGAGGACCGCCGCGGTTTCATCGAGGAGGCTGCCGGCGTTCTGAAGCACCGGAAGCGCAAAGAAAAGGCGCTGCGCAAACTCTCCGCGCTAACCGAGAAACTGTCCCGGCTCACGGATCTCAAGGGAGAGCTGCGGCGTCAACTCAAGCCGCTGGGACGCCAAGCAGAAGTCGCCAAGCGGGCCGTGGTGATTCAGTCGGACGTGCGGGATGCCCGGCTGCGGCTGCTGGCCGAGGACCTCCAAGTGCATCGAGCCGAACTCGCCAAGGAACAGGCCGACGAGGCGGAGTTGCGCGAACGCCGCACCGAGGTTGAGGCGCAACTGTTGGCGGATCAGGCCACGGAAGCCGCGCTGGTCGCGGAGTCCGAGGAGGCCGCACCTCAACTGCAACGCAGCCACGACTTGTGGTTCGGGCTGTCCGAGCTGACGCAACGATTTCGGAGTATTCGATCTGTGGCCGCCGAGCGGGCCAAGAACCTCGCGGAGGGGCAGGAGAGCCAACGGCGGGCGGGCGGTGACCCAGCCGAAATGGATCAGGAGGCCGGTGATGCCGAGGGCGCCGCCGAGGAACTCGCCGGACGCACGCGGACGCTCGCGCAGTCGCTATCTGAGCATCGCGCCGAGCTTGCCGCTGCCGAGACTGCCCTAATCGCCGAAGAGCGTCGTGTTGAGGAGCAAGCCGCGGCCGCCTCCAATCGCCGGGAAATGATCGCCCGCCTGACTGGAAACCTCGCGGCTTCGCGCAGTCGACTCGACGCCCGCAAGACAGAAGTCGATCGGATTGGCCAGGAACTCGCCGGGGCTGATGAACGTGCCGCACAGGCCGCATCGCAGTTCGGCGAGTTGGAGTCCCAAGTTGCCGAGCTCAGTACGGGCGAGGTGGATCTAGACCAGAACTACGAGGATGCCTTGGCGTTGCACAAGGAGTGCGCTGCAGCGTTGAAAACCCTGCAGGAAACGCAGCAGGAGAAAACCAACACCCGGGCCGCTGTCACCGCCCGACTGGAGGCGCTGACAGCCGGTCTGGCTACCCGGTCCGAGACACCAGAGTTTGTTCGGGAGATGCCAGGCGTGGGCGCTTCCGTGGCCGAACTGGTGCACGTGGCGGCTGGCCACGAGTTGGCCTTAACGGCGCTTCTAGGTGAGGTGGCAGCGGCCCTCGTGGCAGATGCGCCTTCGGTGATCGCCGATATTCTCAATCGGTTGGTCGGCGACGGCGGCAGCGCCGACCTCGTGCTGGCAGTACGACCAGACGCCAATGCGGGCTCGACCTCCGCACCGCCGCAGTGGTCCGGCACCGTTGGTCAAGCATTTTGGCCCTTGGTCACGATGCCCGCTGAGCTGGAGCAAGCGCTCGCCCCGTTGTTCGCCGAGGCGGTACTGGTGGACGACGTGCCAGCCGCCTACGCGGCGTTGGCGCAAGGTGCCCAGCAAGTCGTAACGCTCGCTGGAACAGTTGTAACACCTACCAGAGCTAGCGCCGGTACCAATGACGGTGCCAGCGTGATCGAGTTGGCCGCCCAGTTGGATGCCGCACGTGCGAATCAACGGGCCCTCGACGTTGACCTTGACCAACTGCGTTTCAAACTTAGCCAAGCCCAGGAGGCCGCTGACACCGCCGAGTCGGCCATGTCTCAGGCGTTGTCTGCACTGCATGCCTCTGACGCCCAGATGTCAGGTGTTGCGGATCGGCTCGGGTCGTTGGGCTCGCAGCTGAAAGCCGCCAAGGCTGAGAAGGCTCGCCTGCAGAAGTCGTTGGACTCAACGCAGGCGGCGATTACCGTCGACGAGCAGGCTGTCACCAGTGCCGCCGAACGGTTGGCTGCTGCAGAAAGTGAGTCCCTGTCCAGCTCGCCAGATGTTCCTGACAATCGGGAGGCGCTCGCGGCCCGGGTTGAGGATCTACGCAAGCAGGAGATGGACACCCGCCTAGAGCTGCGCACAGACGAGGAGCGGTTGTCGGTGGTTCGGAATCGGATCACAAATCTGCGCGCAGCCGCAGCACAGGAGCGTGCAGCCGCCGCCGCTTGGGAACAAGAGCAGCAAGAACGGGTGGAACGGGCCAAGCTGGCTGCCGCCGTTCAGCGCGTGGCCGATGTTGGGCTTTCGCACGCGCAGGCACGGACCGCGCTGGCTGATACCGAACGGCAAGCCGCAGAGTCACGGCGGGCCGAACGCGACAAGCAACTTAATGAACTGCGTATTCGGGTTCGGGAAGTATCCAAGGAACTCGATCAGCTCACTGACTCCGTGCACAAGGACGAAATGGTGCGCACCGAACAACGACTGCGAATCCAGCAGATCGAAACCAAAGCGATGGAGGAACTCGGTATTGAGCCGGAGGTCTTGCTTGAGGAGTACGGCCCGCACTTGCTTGTGCCTCCCAGCCTGACCGCGCCCGGCGATGAGGAAGACGGCCGGCCCGATGCGGAGCCGTATCCGTACGTCCGGGCCGAACAGGAGCGGCGCCTGCGCTCGGCTGAGCGGGCGATGAAGTTGCTGGGTAAGGTCAACCCCTTGGCGTTGGAGGAGTTCGCGGCCATGGAGGAACGCCACCAGTTCCTTTCTGAGCAGATCGACGATCTCAAGCACTCCCAGTCAGACTTGATGTCTATCATTGCTGGAGTTGACGAGCGGGTCGAGCAGGTCTTCGCTGAGGCGTTTGCGGACACAGCCAGAGAGTTCGAGCGGGTGTTCGCCAGACTCTTCCCGGGCGGGGATGGCCGGTTGGTTCTGACAGATCCGAAGGACATGCTCACAACCGGGATCGAGGTCGAGGCGCGGCCCCCTGGCAAGAAGATCAAGCGCCTCTCACTGCTCTCCGGCGGGGAACGATCTCTTACAGCCGTCGCTTTCCTGGTGGCGTTGTTCAAGGCGCGGCCCAGCCCCTTCTACGTGTTGGACGAGGTCGAGGCCGCGCTAGACGACGTGAATCTGGGCCGGCTTATCGAGGTGATTGAGGAATTGCGGGCAGAGAGCCAACTGATCGTGATCACGCACCAGAAACGAACGATGGAGGCCGCCGATGCCCTCTACGGCGTCACCATGCGCGGCGACGGGGTATCTCGGGTGATCTCCCAGCGGATCGAAAAGGCCGAGCCTGTTGTAGACCTCACCGACGAGCCCCTCCCCGTCTAACACGGCGCCGAATTCGGCACTGACTGCGTGTCCGGCTCTTGCGCACGTCACACTGAGAGCATGACCGCCACAGATTTTGCGGCAGACCGCAGCCAGGTGAAGCAACGAATCCAAGAAGCGCGCGCGGACGCTGCGGAGTCCCGAGTCGCACAACCTAAAGATCTACGTAGGCCTCCTGGACTGGGCCGAGTAGCCGCGATGCGTGCGGTCGGATTGGGTGCTCGGGGCGACATGGGCCTCTTCACCGCACTGTTTGCAGAGCAACCAATCGGCTACGCCAGAGTCGGCCCAGAGCATCTGTACTGCCTGTCCGATCCGGAGGACATCAAAAAGGTCTTCATCACCAACGGCAAACACATGCGCAAAGGAAAGGCGCTGCGAGCCACTCGGCCAATGTTTGGCGATGGGCTGCTGCTCAGTGACGGGGAGGATCATCTGCGCAATCGCCGGCTTGTCCAGCCCGCGTTCCATCACAAGCAGATTCAACAGTATTCGGTGATGATGCAAGCGGCCATTGATCGGCTGGACGCGCGCTGGCAGAGTCGTGTGGCCGCCGGGGAATCCCAAGTCATCGTGGCGGACGAAATGTCTGCGCTGACCCTAGACATCGTGGGACAGACCCTCTTCGGCGCTGACTTGACCGATGAAGCGGGCGAGGTGGGCGAAGCCCTGTCCGACGCCCTCACGGCCTTCTCCAGAATCATCAGTCCAGTCGGTTTCCTACTACTCCGGCTTCCTTCTCGCACCAAGAAGAGGCTGATTAGCGCGGTTGCGACGCTAGACGGCGTGATGCGAGAACTGATCTCAGCGAAGCGGGCCGCGCTCGCCGCGGGTACTGGATCACATGATGCACTGGCAATGTTGATTCAGGCGCAAGACGCCGAGACTGGGGTTACGTTGACCGACAGCCAGGTGCGGGATGAGTTGATCACGCTGTTCCTGGCAGGCCACGAGACCACGGCGATGTTGCTGTCGTGGACTTGGCTGGAGTTGGCCCTAAACCCCGACATCAAATCGTGGGTGAGCCAAGAATGGGACGATCTCGCGGGGGATGCGGCGGGCATCAGCCCCAATCAGATGCCACGCACCAACGCGTTGGTCGCGGAATCCATGCGACTGCACCCGCCAGCATGGATCATCGGTCGTGAGTCTCAAGTCGACCTAGAAGTGGGTGGCTACGAACTACCGGCCGGTTCGACCATCTTGGCTTCCCAATACTTCACGCATCGCGATCCCAGGTTCTGGCAGGAACCAACCCGCTTCAACCCGACCAGATGGCTCGATGCCGATGGACACTACTCCGAACAGGCACCCGGACAACCGCGTCACAGCTACTTCCCTTTCGGATTCGGCGCGCGGAAGTGCATCGGAGATCAGTTCGCGTGGACTGAGGCGGTGATTGCCCTAGCGATGCTGGGACAACGCTGGCACGTGACTCCGGTAGCGCCGTCCGAGGTAGTCCCCGAAGCCATCATCACCCTGCGGCCCGAGAACGGGATCCCCGCCCGGATTAGGCGGCGCGCGCAGGAGTTGGACAGCGCCTAGGACTGCCCTGTCTCCCCGCCGGGCGGAGCTAGTTCGCCATCCGGCGCGCCGGCTCGGGCCAGGTTCTGCCAAGTCGCGGGTTTGCGGTCCACCGGTGATGGAACAATGTGGCTGTGGAACTCGTAATATCGGCCCTAGTCGGGCTTCTTGTCATCCTGATCGTCCTTGGCTTCGTCTTTTTCGGCCGGCGCGGCAAGGCAACCAAGACTGAAGAAACCGTCACCCCACCCGAGGTGATCCCTGGCGTTGGTGACGATGCTTCCGAACCGGTCGATACTCCCAGGCGTCCGGTAGAGGATGTGCCGTTAGAGGCCGGGGCCGGCACAGCAACGCTCGAACCTGTCCTAGAGGTTCCTTCCCCGGCGTTGGGTCGATTGGGGCGATTGCGTGCCCGGTTGGCGCGCTCGAACACAGCGATCGGTCGCGGTTTGCTGGCGTTGCTGTCTTCAGACAAGCTCGACGATGAGACTTGGGAAGAGATCGAGGACACCCTACTTCTGGCGGATCTCGGAGTGCCCGGTACCCAAGACCTAGTGGAACGGCTCAAGACCCGGGTCAGGGTGGAAGGTGTCGGCGACCCCCAGCAACTGCGATTGATGCTGGAGGAAGAGCTGCTGAAGTCAGTGAACCCCGCGTTGGACCGAGAACTGATGACCCAGCGACTGGCTGATGTCCCAGCGGTGGTGTTGGTGGTGGGCGTGAATGGCACGGGAAAAACCACCACGACGGGTAAGCTCGCCCGACTCTTGGTGGCCGAAGACCGAGACGTACTGCTCGCGGCCGCTGACACATTCCGGGCCGCGGCCGCTGAGCAGCTCACCACTTGGGGCGAGCGCGTGGGTGTTCCCGTGGTCCGTGGCCCAGAAGGCAGCGATCCAGCCGCCGTTGCCTTTGATGCTGTCACCGAAGGCATCGCGCAAGAAGTGGACACGGTGGTGGTGGATACCGCCGGCCGGTTACACACCAAGGTTGGCTTGATGGATGAGCTTGGCAA
>JAHZKU010000110.1 GCA_022600255.1 Actinomycetes bacterium
AGTTCGATGTGCGAAGCCAAAAATCGACGGTCGGCAAGCAGTCTGATTGAACCGGGGCTGTCCCAGAGCGACCTGTCTGAGTCTGGATCTGCCTCCCTCGGATCTGGCCGCCGTTGTTTCCGGAGTGACGGGACATCCGAGTGGACTGCTGGTTTGGGTTCTCCGAGGCTCAGTGGCCCTGCGTCGACGTGGCTGGCGGAGATTACGACTCCCGGCAGGGCCGATTAGGCCGTGTATCAGGCCAAGAAAGCCGGGAGACCACCGTTGTGAGGCCGGTCTCACCGGATTTGGGTGATCGAGTCGACTAGCTGGCATCATCGAAGCGCACGTCAAGGCCCGCAGTCGACTAGGTTTTGGTGTTAAGCCCTAGGGTTGCTCGAGCCCTCGTGCGAGGAACACGGTCAGGAGTGAGCCGCATGCCGAATCACGACATCGCTGGAGAACGCTGGCGTATCTCTGAGGTGTGCCTGCAAGACGGCCGCACGGTGGGTCTGGCTGAGTTCGGCCCAGTGTCTGGCTTCCCCATTTTTTGGTTTCATGGCACTCCCGGGGCGCGGAGGCAGGTTCCGGCACAGGCGATGGACCACGCCGACCGTGTCGGAGCTCGCATCATTGGGGTGGACCGCCCCGGCATTGGTGGGTCCAGCAACCACCACTTGGACCGGGTCATTAACTACGCGGACGACATCGCCGAGGTGGCCAGCGCGTTGCACATCGACCGCTTCGGGTTGATCGGGTTGTCGGGAGGCGGCCCGTATGTCTTGGCCGTTTGTGCCGCGATGCCGGACCAGGTAGCCGCCGCGGCCGTTCTTGGTGGTGTCGCGCAAAGTGCTGGGCCGGAGAAGGCGACGGGCGGCCCAGTGCCGCTACTGCGGCCATTCACCAAACTCCTTGTCCGAGCGCGGGAACCGTTGGCCGTTGGCGCCACCGCAGCGATCAAGCTCGCGACGCCAGCAGCAGACTTCGTGTTTGACCTCTACATGAAGTTCGGCCCCAAGTCGGACCGCGACTTCTTGGCCCGGCCCGAGATGCGCGAGATGTTCCTCGTCGATCTGTTGGCGGCGAGTCAGGTGTCGTTCCGAGCGATCATTTACGACGCGGTGCTGTTCAGCCGATGGTGGGGATTTGACGTCAGCGATGTGGCGACGCCGGTGTACTTCTGGCACGGCGACTCGGATCTGATTGTGCCGTTGAGCCATGGTGAACAGTTGGCCGACTTGGTGCCGAACTCTTGGCTCTCGGTGATCCCGGGCCAAGGCCACCTGGCAATGCTGGACGCCGCCGAGGACGCCATCGATGTGATCATGACCTACGCGACGGCTCCGCCAAACTCTGCTGGCAGTCGTAGATGAGGCAGCCCCCTGCACCCTCCGGCCAGTCGAGCCCTGGCGAGTAGCAGCGTAGCGCCGTGCAGCAGTGGTGGCTTCGCGCCGTCCACGACTGTCGCCCCGACGTCGTTGGGAATGTCGCGGTAATGGGCCGTCCTTTCTGCCAACGCAACGCTAGTTGTCGCGCCGACCAGGTGGTTTGCCGCGCGCTCAACGGCGGTAAGCCGTGTACAGCGAAGGCCATGACGGGGTGCCGTATGCAACACAGAGCCCGGTTTGGGGGCCCTTGGTCTGGGGCAACACTAGGTCAGTCCACTCACGATCGCGTTGGTCGCCCCGCAGCCCCCTCTCGCGTGTTAGAACCGACGTAGGCAGGAAGGAACCGGAAAACATGAGCGACTACATCAAGCTACCGATTTTCGACAAGACCGGATACGTGGTCTTGGACTCGTACGATCAATCCCAAGACCCGCAGGAATGGCTGGACATCGAGTACGTGGACTGGAAGTCCTCCGGAGACACGCGGTTCGCGCCGCTGGCCAGCGCCTATGGTGACCTGGAATGTGACGGTTTCTGGAACCATGACCCGGCCAAGACGGACAAGGATGGCATGTGGGTTCCCAAGAACGTGGAGTTGGCTCCCAAGTTGGTTGAGCGCGCCAAGGAGGCCGGTGCCAACATTGGGCGGTGCCGAGTGATCGAGTTGCAGCCCAACACCTATGGCGAGGCCATCTACAACTTGCATCGGGACGACAACAACCGCTTGAACCCGGAGGGCACTGGCTGGATTGTCCGGGCATTTTTTAACCTCACTGACGACCCCGATTCCGTGATGATTCTGCGCGAGGACAAGGACGACCCCGCAACAGAAACACGCGTGCCGCTGGGTGTGGGCACACAAGCGGTGATTGATACGCAGCGTCTTTGGCACGCTGTTTGGCATCCGGGCGACAAGCCGCGCTACTGCTTGATCACTTCCTACACGTCTGGGCCCGAACTAGATGAGTACCTCACGGCCAAGAACGCGGTTGATTTCGTTGAGTCGATGCCCATGACCGACGAAGAGATCGCCGCAGGTGAAGCGGTGGCGCAAGGCAAGCGTGATGCTCGAGAAGCGGCGCTTAGGGCCCGCGGCGAGGATCCTCGCTTTGGTGATGGCTCGCTGAAGGTCATGGAAGAGGAGATGTCTGAGGCGTAGCACCAGGTTTCCCGAAATCGCCAACTGCCCCGGCCAATCTTGGCCGGGGCAGTTGCTGTTCGTCGCAATGTTGTCGAGTCCGTCGAGGCGGGCAGCGTTCGACCACTCGTGAGTTCGCAGGCCAGTTGTATGCAAGTCATTCGCTTCGCCTGCCGGCGCGGGACTTGCCGCGAACCGGCTTGCACGCGCTTCGATTCGGGCTGTGGGGCAATGTCTGAGAGGCTGGTTGTGTGGCTGGCTCAAACCTAATCAACCTCAACAACGTACGCGTTGCCTTTGGGGCGGCCCCCGTACTCGACGATGTTTCGTTGGGGGTCCAAGCTGGGCAACGGATCGGAATCGTTGGGCGTAATGGCGCCGGAAAAAGTACGCTGCTCCGCCTGTTTGTGGGCGATCAGAGCCCCGATTCCGGGCGAGTCACCCGCACGGGGGGTCTTCGTGTCGGCCACATGGCCCAGGCCGAGAGCTTCGACACCAGCGTGACCGTGCGCGAGCATGTGCTCGGAGATGCTGAGGAGCATGAGTGGGCCAGCGACGCCGCGGCCCGCTCCCTACTTACAGCACTGCTGGGCGGACTGGGCGACACGGGTTTGGACCGGGTGCTGAACACCCTGTCGGGTGGCGAACTGCGCCGGGTCGAGTTGGCCCGACTGCTGCTCTCAGACCTCGACCTCCTAGTGTTGGACGAGCCGACCAACCATCTGGATATGACCGCCATCGCATGGCTGGCGAACTACCTCAAGCAGCGCAAATCGCTGGCCGTTGTTGTTGTCACGCACGACCGGTGGTTATTGGACGAGCTGGCCGAGGAAACCTGGGAGGTCGCCGGTGGCGCCGTTCACCAATACGACGGCGGGTACTCGGCCTACGTCTTGGCGCGTGCCGAACGGGAGCGACAAGCGGCCACGGAGGCCAACAAGCGCAATCAGTTGGTGCGAAAGGAATTGGCCTGGTTGCGTCGCGGGCCGCCGGCCCGCACATCCAAACCCAAGTTCCGGATCGACCTAGCGAACGAGCTGATTCAAAACGAACCACCGGCACGCAGCAGCGCCGACCTGCTTGCTTTTGCCAACTCACGCCTCGGCAAACAAGTCTGGGAGACACACGACATTTCGCTGAAAGTTGGCGACAAACCAATCCTGAAACGCGTCAACTGGAATGTGGGTCCGGGGGCGCGGATCGCCATTCTCGGCGTGAATGGGGCTGGGAAAACGTCGCTTGTGCGGATGATGCTGGGGGAGTTGAAGGCTGACTCGGGAAAGCTGATTGCCGGCAAGACCATCAAGCCCGCGTATCTGTCGCAGCGACTCGACGAACTGAACCCCAAGTGGCGGGTGATTGAGGCGGTGGAAGACGTCGCGCTACGTGTGCAAATCGCGAAGGGTCGCGAACTCTCCGCGTCGCAATTGTGTGAACGACTGGGCTTTGGCCCCGATGCGCAATGGACGCCAGTGGGAGACCTGTCCGGTGGTGAGAAGCGCCGCCTGCAGCTCACCCGGCTACTGATGACCGAACCCAACGTGCTGGTCCTTGATGAGCCGACGAACGACTTCGATGTCGAGACGCTGACATCGCTGGAGGACTTGTTGGACTCCTTTGGCGGGACGTTAATGGTCGTTACACACGACCGCTACTTTGCTGAGCGCGTCTGTGATGACTACGTGGCGCTGTTGGGAGATGGAAAACTGCGGGAGTTGCCCAGCGGTGTGGGTGAGTATTTGACCCTCGTGAGCGCACAAGATCAGACCGCTTCGCCAGGTGGAAAACCCGCGTCACAAGGGCCGTCCAAATCGGCCGATGAGCGCGCGTTGCGCAAAAAAATGGCGCGCGCGGAGAATACGATCCGTAAGGCTGATGCGGTCGCAGTCGCTCTACACGACCGAATTGCGCAGAGCGCCACGGACTACACGCTCGTCGCAGAGCTGAATGCCGAACTCACGGCCTTGAACGCAAAGAAGGAAGCCGCGGAAGAAGACTGGTTTGCCTGCGCGGAAGAACTGGGGGTCTAGCACCCTCGTCTCGCGCCGTTCTGGAAACCTGTTGGCAAAGCCGCGTTCGCGGTTGGGATCGGCTAGGGCTGCTCGATCGACTCCCAAAGAGGGCCAACGCACCGGCATCGGTGTGGGCTGAAGAGGTCTTCCGGAATGACTAGCCCACGGCGGCCGACCTAGTCGACAGTTCCATCTCCAGAACACGTAGATTTCCGCGCTTTCACACATTAGGCCCAGGCACGGCCTAGTGAGATCACAGCAATCGTTGCACCAAGACCCTCACATGAGAAAGGCTCGAATCGCCTTGTGACGATCCGAGCCTTTCGCACTGCTGTTCGCTGATTAGGCGAGGGCCTTGGCCTTCAGCTTCTCGAACTCAGCGTCGTCGATGACGCCTTGCTCGTGCAACTGCTTGGCCTTGGCGATCTGCTCGGCCGGATCCTGCTGCGACACCACACTTTGGATGTATTGATCCTGGGCCTTCTTCATCTCTTGGGCCTCGGCCATGGCACGCTCTTGCATGCTGCCACCACGCGCGATCAGGTAGAT
Source organism: Actinomycetes bacterium (assembly GCA_022600255.1). Lineage (GTDB taxonomy): Bacteria > Actinomycetota > Actinomycetes > S36-B12 > JAHZKU01. Next base: position 5,067 of record JAHZKU010000110.1, read on the forward strand.
CAAGGCGGTCAGGATCGGGAAGATGATCAGCGCGAGCACCCAAACGGCCTTCCACCAGCCGTTGAGGCTCTTGTCGCGGAACAGGTCGGTGAGGATGAAGAACAACAACATCAAATAGGCGACGAAGAAGAAGATCGTCAGCATTGTCAAGAACAGGTTTCCGAAGGTTTCCATACTTCTCCTCTGCGGCTCAGCCGCTATCAGTGCGAACGTCGGCAAGTCCAAGGTCCGCGGGGCCGCATATAGACCACCCCGGCCCATTGGTCGATTCCGTTCGGATTCCAGCCAGACGCTAGCCCGAAACTGGGTGAGGCACTCTGCCCCACCTCTCAGTGTCTGGCACTTGGCAGGAGTTACCAAACACACGCGGCTGTTCTGAGCGTGATTGTTACCACGCTCAGAAGCCCAGTCGCAGATCAAGGCCCAGACCGCGTGCCTTTCATCGGGGCTGGGGGGCTTCAGCGGCTCGACGGAAAGTGCGATACACACATTGGGTGGGATGATGCGCTAGCCGCGGTCGTGCTGCCATCGGTGGTTCCGGTGGTGCGCAGTCCAATGGCGGTCGCATCGATTGCTGCAGTCGTGATTGGCCGCCCCGGGGCGCGCGCGAGCGGACGCGGATAGCCAACTCTTGAGTGAGATAATGAAGCAGGGCTGGGAAGCCGCCAGCGATTGGGGTGATTCACGTGACGAAGCCGCCGGCTTCTCCTGCGGGAACTGGGTTTCACCCCCACCGCACGGCTTACGCAGAGGTCCTGCGCCGCCCGAGCCCGTTGGACGTTCCGGCGCAGAGTTGGGCCGTTGTGGGACTGGGGGATCGTGGCTTGCGGGCGTTGACCGTGCTGGAGGCGGCTGGCCTGCCGGTGCTGGGCTACGACGCTGCATCGACGATCTCAGCAACCGGCCCTGCCCGAACCTGGCTGGGACATCGCGTCATCGCACTCGCCGAGATTGACGACATCGATGCGATAGCGGTCACGAGTCGCGCCGAGCAAACCGGTGAGATCAACACCGACTACTTCCTAGGCGTGGTTGTGGCCACTGGCGCAACGGTCGTGGCCGGAGGTGACGCTGCAGACTTACTGCCAGACCCAGGCGCGGCAACGGTCTTTTCGCCTTATCACCCCGCAGTCATCGACTTGACCCGGACATCGGCGGACATGGCGAACGAGGCCGTGGATTTGGTTCTGGCGCCCTATGCACGGCGATTGGCCGAGGCCCCCCGGGCTGGACTGGCGATGCACCGGGAGCTAGTGCGCCGAGAATCGGGCGAAGGCCTGACCGCAGCGTTGGCCGCTACCGTGGCCAAAAGCGAGCGCACCCCGGGCTGAGCAAACGGCAGGTCGTAGC
>JAHZKU010000111.1 GCA_022600255.1 Actinomycetes bacterium
CTAGACCTTCTCCTTACCATGGAGACGCTCTGCCGTCTGAGCTATTGGGGCAACGCCTCTCAGGATACATGCAAGTCCACCCACTGGTACAAGTCAGAAAACTTGCCGCCCGATAACACCGCTAACCTTGGGGTGTGTCCCCGAAACCCGAGCGTCCAAGCGTTGAGAAAGCGCCCTCGGATTTACTCTTCCGCGTCGATGCTTCCGGGACGTTCTTGGAGGCTCGCCCCGGATCAGATGTGCCGTTCGCGATTCCGCCGCAAGATTTCCTCGGCAAGAGCCTTCTGGATGTGCTGCCACCCACGATCGCTCAGCCTGCCAAGACCGCAATCTCCGCCGCGCTGGCCGACAATCTGGAGCATAAATTCGAATACCAGATGGAATTGCCCACAGGGAAAGGCTATTTCGAGGCCCGAGCCATCGCAGTTCCAGAGAATGAAGTCGTCATCACGATCCGGAACCGCACCCGGGAGCGGGCCGCCGAGTCGGCGCTGGCCCTGCAGTCCGCGGTGGCCCAGAACATGGCAGAAGGAGCCGTAATCGTTCGCAGGACTGACCGAATGATGGTTTGGGCCAACCCACGGATGGAGGCTCTGCTGGGGTATAAATCCGGAACGCTCCACGATCAGCCAATGACAAGGATCCTCGCGGAGCCTCAGGCATTCGCTGAAGAGGTCGAGACGCAGATCCGCACGGCGCTAAAGCGGGCCGGCCGTTGGCTCGGGGAGCTTCCGCTGCGACGCGCCGACGGTCAAACCGTCTGGTGTGAGGTCGCGTTATCAGTCTCGGCGCATCCGGAGCACGGCCAGCTGCTGATCGCGCTGAGCCACGACATCTCCGAGCGCAAGACGAACCGGGTCATCGAACAGGCGCTCGGGCATGTGGGTCGGCTGCTGGCGACTCGACAGACAGACGTTGTGGAACTTGCGCATGCTCTCGCCGGGGCCGTGGCCGAGGAATCCGGTGACTGTGTAGCAGTGATCCTGCGGGACGTCGTAGAAGACACCCTAGACGTCGTTGCCACCAAGTGCATGCACGCCGATATGCCGGCTTTGTTGGCGGAGCTGGCAACGCTGACCGAACCAGACGCGGGCGGGCCAGTCTGGGATGCCATTCACAGCGAGCAGACCGAAGTTGTCACTACCGGATCACCTTCGTCAGCAAGCGCAACGGACCCAAAGAAGCCAGCCATCGCGGTGACACCGCTGGTGGCTCACGGCTTGGTGGCGGGGGCGCTGGTGTTGCTGCGGGAACACCCCGGCGAACACAACCAAGACGACCTGCGTTTTCTGGAGGGTGTCGCCAACCGTGCGGGGCCCGCGGTCCAGAACGCCGAACTGTATGCCCAGCTGGCCCGCGGCAACGAGTTGATCTCCAATACCCAAGCTGGTGTGGTGCGCATCGGGCTGGACTTGGAAGTGTTGAGCTGGAATCCAGGAGCCGCGGCGATCACCGGCTACAGCGCCGAGGAGATAATCGGTCGACCGCTATCAATCCTAGGCATCACGCGCGAAGTTGCCGAGATCGAAGATCGGGCGCGACTTTCGCAACTGGTGGCTTCCGGCAAGACCATTCACTACGAAGTGACGCGCGCCCACAAGAACGGTCGACAGTACTGGCTTTCGATGGCACTGGCGCCGCTCACGGACGCATCGGGGGCGATTGTCGGAGCGGCGGGGTCGTTCTTGGACACGTCCGCAGGCCGGGCGGCACGCGATCAACTCGACAACATGGCGCGTACCGACTCGCTCACAGGCCTGGCCAACCGCACCGAGTTTGGCGAAGTGCTGGGGCGAGCCTTAGTACGGTTTCGTCGGTTCGGGGTCCGGGGAGCGCTCCTCTTTGTGAACCTCGATGACTTCAAAGCGGTGAACGACCAGTACGGACACCGAATCGGAGACGCACTGCTGAACGAGGTCGGTGACCGATTGTTGGCAGCCGGGCGCGCCACGGACACGGTAGCGCGACTCGGCGGAGACGAGTTCAGCCTTCTCATCGATCCGGTGGACGACGGCTACGCGGTGGCCAGTGAAGTTGCCCAGCGGGTACTCGCGTCCTTGGCCGAGCCATTCCTATTCGACAACCGGGTCATCAATCTGGACGCCAGTTGCGGGATCGCCCACTTCCCCGACGACGGGCGCGATCCGGACAGCCTGTTGAAGAATGCAGACGTGGCGATGCAAGCGGCCAAGCGACGCGGTGGTGGTCATGCTGAGCGATTTCGACCCACACTGATCGATCACAGCCCCCCAGCAGATGCTACTCGGGAGTTGCGCGCGGCAATCCGTGACAAGGCCTTTTCGTTGCACTACCAGCCGGTGGTGCGACTGCACGACCGGGCCTTGGTCGGGTACGAGGCACTCGCCCGTTGGCAGCGCGAGGACGGAGCCGCCGCACTACCTCAGGATTTTCTGCCGCTGGCCGAAAGCAGCGGGCTCATCATTCCACTGGGGTACCAGTTGTTTGAGCAGGCTTGCGCGACCGCGGAGGCACTGGCCACTGCCGGCAAACGCTGCAAACTCGCGGTGAACTTGTCTCGTCGGCAGTTTGCGGCCGATGACCTGGTTCCCCGACTACGCCGATCGTTGGCCCGCCACCGTGTTTCCCCAGAATTGATGACCGTGGAGATCACCGAGACCACGGCGTTCGACGACATTGCCCAGGCCATCGCGACCCTGCACCAACTCCGGCACCTGCAGGTGCGGGTCTCGCTGGATGATTTCGGCACGGGATACAGTTCCCTGGTGGCGTTGTCCCAGCTATCCGTGGACAGCCTGAAGATTGATCGAGTGTTCGTCGAGAAGTTGACCGACCCAGATCCGCGCGAGCAGGCCCGCAGTGAAGCCATTATTTCCGGCACCATCACAATGGGGCACTCGTTGGGCCTAGTGGTGATCGCGGAGGGGGTGGAAGCTCAAGCGCAGCACGACTTCCTGTTGGGCGCTGGTTGCGACCGCGCCCAGGGGCACTTCTATGGCGGTCCTGAGCCCGTGCCCGGCCTGCTGGCCGGGGCCACGCCGTAACCTCAAAGGTTCGCGCTCGTCGTGCCCGAGACGAGATTCATCGTTGGGCCAAGTGCACCAGCGGGTTACGCGCCCCGAGGAGTAGGTGCCCGCTTGCTGAGCGGCCGCAGCGGCGAGTTGCACGGCCGGAATCGGTCTTCGGCGCCACGGGCTGTTCGAGTGTGTCACTGCTCGGGTCTGCCACGGTTCGGGCGCGGCTGTCTTCGGTGCTGACCGCCTTCGGACTCCGCAGGTGCCACTGCATCACGAACGACGCACCCCCAAAGACGACCAATCACACCGCTCGCCAGAGGCACCCCTTACCGAGGCACCGGCAGTAGCCACTGACCTTCTCGATTTCGTCGGCGAGTTTGCGCAACAGATAGATATCCACAATGTCAGCATCCCCCGCCCCCGTCGGTACAGAGCCTGAGTCAGCCCAGCGGCTTTCGGGCTGCGGCTGGACCGAACTCTGGGTTGGTGGCACTTCGGGCCCACTTTTCTCAAAGGCGATCGCGCAAATCCGCAGCTGTGAAACGACTTCGCGCCCTAACTGTTCAGTTTCGGTGGAATAGGAGAAATCATCCCGACGACCCAAGCGCAGGCAAGTGACGATGCCCATCATGCTGCGCACAGCGCGCACCTGATCCTGGTGTCGTTCGATCAGCGCCGGGCTGGCACCGGGTTCGTTGGCATACTTCGCCATCTGTTGAATCAACTCGGTAAGCTCCACGCCCAACATCACCCGAGCCTTCTCCAAACCCGACATGTTGACTAGATCCAGCGACTGTTCCAAGTACTCGGCAATGTGCTTCAACAGTCGACCAAAGTCACCAGGAATGAACTTCGCCCCACGCGTTGGCCACAACACAAAGAGGCCCACAAGCACCATCACGGCCGCAATAACCGTGCTGACGATGCGCCAGAACGCCAAGTCCCAGTCTCCGGGAATCAACAGACCCAGCGCCGCAACAATCGCGATAGAAACCCCAACCGCAAAGGCCCAATACGTCACTCCGATGTAGGCCGTGAGTCCGAACCACACAATGGCCGTGACAAAGGCGATTGCCACGGGCCAGCCACCGAGTGCGACGCCAACAACGGCCCCGATGATGCTGCCCGCGACCGTGCCCAGGGTGAACACTTGCAGCCTGGTTAGCCCCGCCCCCATGTCCGGTTGCAGCATGATGTTGATTCCGATGGGAATGAAGAAGCCCTCGGGAATATCGAAGGCCTTGTACAACGCCGTACCCAGACCGATCAGGACCGCGTAGCGGAATAGATGCCGTCGCAAGAGCGTGTCGTGCGTGAGCGTACGCCTCACCAGATCGACCGGGTCGGGGCCCATTCGGGGCGGCTTAGAACGAGCCGTGGGTTCCGTGGGCACCGTGCCCAACGCCGCCATGGAGTCGCGTAGGGACCGTGCCGCATCCAACCCCACCTGCTGGGCCGATGGTGCGGCGGAAAGCTCGGAGATGACCGTTTCGATCGCTGCCAGAGCAGCCTCTCGACTGGGCCACTTCACGAATCGGATGGGCCCACTGCCACCTCCGATCACTTCAGACTTCTCAGCCAGCGCGATACCGATGACACGATACATCTGCAGCATCGCGTCGGTCTCCCCGTGCTGTGTCAACACTCGGGCTTCGTGAAAGGCGGTCAGGTCGCGGGCAATGTCCAAGCCCCGAAAGTAGGCGATGGTCCAGTGTTGCCTGTTGGACCGCAGAAACTGGTAGCGCGTATCGATGTTGGCGTTCGTGGTGGCCGCGACCAGTTCTCCGCGAACCTCGCCGAGTCGTTCGGTACTCACGGACTGGGCCATGGCATCGGCATAGCGACTGATTGCGAGCATCTCCAGTTTCACCGGGATGCGCTGCGACCGACCGGTGTCCAAGGGAAGGGAAATCAGCAGTGCAAGGATGCCGGCGGCTCCACCGATGATCGTCGCCAGGGCCAGCTGCCCCGCCCCCGAAACCGTGTCTGGCAGTCCCACGGCGAATAGGGTCAGGAACATCGTAACCAGGCCCTTTTTCACCCCTGGCGGACCCAGGACCCCGAACAGGCCCATCACGAAACCGATCCCGACCGAGGCGACCACCGACCAGATCAGCCAGTTGCCTGCGACGGTAGCGATGAACGTGGCCGTGGCCCCGATGAGTGTTACGGCGATGGCCCCATTGATTCGGCGGCCCAGCCCAATGTAGTCGTCGGTGAAGGCCACCACCCAACCCATGAAGCCCGCTTGAAACCCCAGCGCGACCTGGTCAGTCAGGATGCCCCCGGTTAGGAAGATGAACCACACCAGCCCGCCCCGCACACCTTGGCCGTAGGCGGGCCGAACATCGGCCAAGACGAACAACGGTGCCATCCGCTCCCTCAGCGACGGGCGATGTTTGGTCTGAGCCACGTGAAGAGCCTAGGGCGTGGGAAACCCCAACGCGGCGATAGTTGCGAAAACCCCCGCTCCGACAACACCGGTCAGCCCACCACTGAACTTCTGGCGGCCAGACGCCTGAAAGGAGACAGAGCGGTTCGAGGGAATCAAATACGTGGCGGGTACTGGATTCGAACCAGTGTAGGCTACGCCGGCTGATTTACAGTCAGCTCCCTTTGGCCGCTCGGGCAACCCGCCTTGGCTGTTACGCCTCCACGAGGATAACGCACCGAACCGCGCGACGCCGACTCGGCATCCGTTGCAATAGTCTGGTGGCATCGTTCCAAGCCAACCCGCCACCATAAGGATTTTCCAACATGGCCACCAGCAGTTTTGACATCGTGAGCAAAGTGGATCGGCAAGAGGTCGACAATGCGCTGAACCAGACTGAGAAAGAACTTCGGCAACGGTATGACTTCAAGAACACCGGCGCTAGCATCTCCTGGAGCGGGGAGCTAGGTGTCGAGCTACGGGCCAACAGCGAAGAACGCGTGCTGGCTGCGCTTGATGCGTTCCAAACCCGGCTGGTGAAACGCGGGGTCTCATTAAAAGCCCTGGAGACCGCCGACCCGAAAGCTTCTGGGCAGGAATACGTGATCGTGGGGACTTTCCAGTCGGGGCTAACCACTGAGCAAGCCAAAAAGGTCGCGAAACTCATCCGCGATGAGGGCCCGAAGGCGGTGAAGACCCAGATCCAGGGTGAAGAACTGCGCGTCACCGGAAAAAAGCGAGACGACCTGCAAGACACAATCGCCCTGGTGAAGGACAGTGATTGGGACTTCGCCGTCCAATTCGTGAACTATCGTTAGCCGCTTGCCACCGCCGCGAGGGGTGGGGATGGGCGACGTTGACTGACCGTTTTTGTGAGTTTGCTGACTAAGTGGCCACCAAACCGGACCGCAACGTTTGGCAATGCTTTGAATTAGGGCACAATTAGGTTTCGTAAACCCTGGGTAACCAAACCCACCACGTTGCGCTGGTTGGCAACTGCCATCCTGCGCGCCCAAGAACAGGATGGCGCTGGCCGTGGCCAAAGAAGTCGAAGAACGCGATGATGTCATCATTCGATTCGCGGGTGACTCCGGGGACGGGATGCAACTGACGGGCGACCGTTTCACATCGGCCACCGCATCGTTCGGCAACGACTTATCGACCCTCCCGGATTTTCCTGCTGAGATTCGCGCACCCGCCGGAACCCTGCCGGGAGTATCGGCATTCCAGGTGCATTTCGCAGACCATTCAATTCGCACCCCGGGCGACGCCCCAGACGTGTTGGTGGCCATGAACCCCGCAGCATTGAAGGCCAATATCGCTGACCTGCCGCGTGGGGGACAAGTCATCGTGAACACGGACGAGTTCACCAAGCGCGCCATCGCGAAAGTCGGCTATGACGCCAACCCCCTGGAGGACGACTCCCTGGCGGCCTACACGGTGCACCAGATTCCGCTCACATCTCTCACCGTCGGTGCCCTTTCCGACTTCGACATTTCCAAGAAAGACGCCCAACGCGCCAAGAACATGTTCTCCCTGGGGTTGCTGTCTTGGCTGTACAGCCGACCCACGGAGCAGACTCGCTC
>JAHZKU010000009.1 GCA_022600255.1 Actinomycetes bacterium
ATCCTCAGCGATCACGCTGCCGGTCAACGCGCCAGCGGAACTGCCGACGAGGGCATCTGGCGTGATGTCGGTTTCGGCCAACGCTTGCAGTGATCCCCACTGTACGGCGCCGTGGGAGCCGCCCCCGGCCAGCGCGAAGAAGATCGGCTTGGGTAGTCGATGGGCGAGTTCGAGCGCGCCCAAGGCCTGAATCCCGCTAGGTCGTGCCGGGGGGACGTGGATGTCAGGGGCATTGGCCATGCCAAGACTCCCATCTCACGGGGGTTGTGAAGCCACTCCGCAACCGCATCCCTACCCCCGAAATGCTGCCGTTCGTTCGAGAGGGTGTCCACTCCAGCGGCGTATCACGGCCAACGGGTGATTCTTAGCGGAGAGGTTTTGGCGGAGAGGCGCTCCTGGGGGCTGGCTATTCGGCGGACTCCACCAACTCGATGAGCACGCCACCGACGTCTTTGGGGTGAATGAAGTTCACGCGTGAGTTGGCGGTGCCCCGTTTCGGCTCGTCGTACAGCACCCGCAACCCGGCCGCCCGCAGCCGAGCACCGGCCTCATCGATGTCGTCAACGCCGTAGGCGATCTGTTGGATGCCAGGCCCTACGCGATCGAGGAACTTACCGATTGGGGAGTCGTCGGTGAGGGGGGCCAGTAGTTGAATGCTTGACCCGGAATCTCCCACCGCCAGCATGGCCTCGCGGACTCCTTGTTCCTCGTTGGTCTCTTCGTGGGTGACAGTGACGCCGAAGGCCCGTTGGTACAGCTCGATCGCTGCGTCTAGGTCTGGCACCGCGATGCCAACGTGGTCGATACGGGTAATCAGAGACTGCAGTGTGGGATCGGTCACCTTGCGCACCTTTCACTGGGGGCGTGTCTACACGCACTAGGGGATTGCTCAACGTTACCGGTATCCTCGGGATATCCAGCAAGGCACCTAAGGAAAGGTCCTCATGTCCACGCCATCAGGTTCAGTTATCGTTTCCGGAGCACGCACGCCAATGGGTCGCCTGCTCGGTTCCCTCAAGGGCTTCTCGGCCGCAGATTTGGGCGGGGTTGCTATCACTGGCGCGCTGGAGAAATCCGGGATCTCTCCTGACGACGTTGACTACGTCATCATGGGCCAGGTGATTCAAGCTGGCTCGGGTCAGAACCCAGCCCGGCAAGCCGCCCTTAAGGGTGGTATCGGTATGGATGTTCCGGCGCTAACCATCAACAAGGTATGCCTATCCGGTATTAACGCGATCGCGTTGGCGGACCAACTGGTGCGTGCTGGCGAGTACGACGTCGTCGTCGCCGGCGGCATGGAATCAATGACCCAAGGCCCACACTTGTTGCCAAGCTCGCGTGGCGGGTACAAATACGGTGACGTTTCTGTGGTTGACGCCACGGCGTACGATGCCCTGACCTGTGCGATCGACGAAGTGGCCATGGGGGTGTCCACCGAGACCCACAACGCGAAATACGACCTGACCCGCGAGGAGCAGGACGCTTTCTCAGCCCAATCACACCAGCGGGCCGCCGCCGCCGCAAAGAACGGCCTGTTTGACGACGAGATCGTGAAAGTTGAGATTCCCCAGCGTAAGGGCGACCCCATTGTGTTTGAGAGTGATGAGGGAGTGCGTGCCGACACGACGACCGAGTCTCTGGCGCGCTTGCGCCCAGCCTTTGCCAAAGAGGGCACCATCACGGCGGGTTCTGCCTCGCAGATTTCCGACGGTGCAGCCGCGGTTGTGGTGATGAGCAAGGCGAAGGCGCAGGAGTTGGGTATCGAGTGGCTTGCGGAGATCGGTGCCCATGGCGTTGTGGCCGGCCCGGATGCATCGCTGCAGGAGCAACCCGCCAACGCGATCATCCAAGCCTGTGAGAAGGACGGTCTCGAACCCAGTGACTTGGACCTACTGGAATTGAACGAAGCGTTCGCCGCAGTTGGCCTGGTCTCCTCCCGCAAACTTGGCGTTTCGGAAGACATCGTGAACGTGAACGGTGGCGCGATCGCCATGGGTCACCCGGTGGGAATGTCAGGTGCGCGTATTGTGCTGCACTTAGCGAACGAGTTGAAGCGCCGTGGTGGCGGGATCGGTGCCGCAGCGTTGTGTGGCGGCGGTGGTCAAGGCGACGCACTGATCGTCAAGGTCCCGACGAGCTAGTTCGGCCGCAAGCGTTGTCCTTGCACCCGCGTGACTCATGACTAGCCAAGAGTTGGTGTTCGCCGCTGCAGCTGGGGATCGCCGTGCGCTGGGTCGCCTCCTCTCGGTGATTGAAAACCAAACTGAGGCACTCCCTGCCATCACTGCGGAGATCTCGCGCCGATCAAGCGATGCTCAAATCGTGGGCCTGACCGGACCACCCGGGGTCGGGAAGTCCACGACGACTTCGGCCTTAGTGCGTCACTGGCGGAACACCGGGTTGCGGGTCGCTGTCTTGGCCGTTGACCCCTCATCGCCGTACTCCGGCGGTGCGCTCTTAGGTGATCGGGTTCGGATGGAGGACCACAGTGCCGACTCCGACGTGTTCATTCGCTCCATGGCGGCACGCGGCAAACTTGGTGGGCTCGCCGAGTCCGCTCCGGTGGCGGCCAGCGCGCTAGCCGCGTGTGGGTTTGATCGGGTGATTCTAGAAACGGTCGGGGTCGGACAGTCAGAGATCGACATTGTGAGCTACGCCGATACGGTTGTGGTGTTGCTAGCCCCTGGGATGGGTGACAGTATCCAAGCGGCCAAGGCCGGCCTGCTAGAGATTGCGGACATCTTCGCGGTGAACAAGGCAGACCGGCCAGGCGTGCGCGCGACCGAACGCGAGCTACGGGCGATGGTCTCGATGAAAGCGGTGGCGCCGGGCGGTTGGACTGTCCCAGTTCTGAAGTTGGTGGCAAGCGCGGGAGAAGGGATCGCCGAACTCGCGCAGCAAATTCAATCCCACGACGAAACGGCACGGGCCAGCGGCTCCCGCGCGCAGCGCAGGGCCGACCGTCAAGTGCGCGCCTTGCGCAGCGCAGCGACCGGTCTATGGCTAACCCAACTCGATTCAGTCGATGCTGACGTCCAGCGACTCGCCACGGCGATCTCGGCAAACGAAACCGACCTGTATTCGGCGGCATCCGAAGTGTTTGCGGCGGCAACACGGCCGTCCACCAGACCCCCGCAGGACTAGCGCCTCTCGCCCTCGCAGCGGGTTTGGGTGGGGCCCGCTCACGCGACTGGTCGCTCGGCTAAGGCCTCGGTTAAGGCCTCGGTTAAGGCCTCGGCTGGACCTCGGGTTGTTCAGCGCTGGATGCTGTTGTCACAATAGGGAGGTGAGCGATTCAATCCCCCGCGGTGCAGTTGATCTAGGTGCCCTTGCGGCCAAACGGGAAGCGGAGGCGAAAACCGCCGCCGCACCCCCGGGCCTCATCATTGATGTCACCACTGCAAACTTCCAAGCCGACGTGATCGACAGATCGATGTCCGTGCCGGTCGTGCTCGACTTGTGGGCCAGTTGGTGTGAACCCTGCAAGACGCTGTCACCCATTCTGGAAGGTCTGGCGGCCGATGATGCCGGCAAATGGATTCTGGCAAAGGTGGATGTGGACGCCGAACCGCAGATTTCCCAGGCATTCCAAGTGCAGTCGATCCCTTCGGTATTCGCAGTCATCAAGGGCCAACCTCTCCCGCTCTTCCAAGGCGCCCTACCCAAAGAGCAGATCCGGCAATATCTGGACGCCTTGCTGGCTGAGGCGGCCAAGAATGGCGTGACCGGGTCGGCGGGGTCGGCGCCGCAGGATGTTCCTGATGAGGAAGCTGAACCCGAGCTCGACCCGGAGGCCGAAAAGGCCTACGACGCGATGGCCAACGCGGACTGGGACGCCGCAGAGTCGGCCTTCAAAGTCTTGATCGCGAAGAACCCCGCAGACGAGCAGGCGAAGGTGGGACTAGCCTCGGCCAGTCTGTATCGACGCGTGGATGGCCTAGACCCAGTGGCTGTGGTGGAGGCGGCCGATCGCAACCCGACCGACGTACTGCAGCAGTGCCAGGCTGCCGACCTTGAGGCGGTTAATGGCCAACTGGGGGCAGCCTTCGCACGTCTGATTGCGGCCGTGCAGCGCAGCGCGGGCGACGATAGGGCTGTGGCGCGGGAACGTCTGCTGGCCCTGTTCGAGGTGGCCGGCCCTGAGCATCCGGACGTGCCGGCCGCGCGGGTGAATCTGGCGAACGCGCTGTTCTAGCAAGTTTGCGACGTAGGTCGGCGGAACCGTTCTTGCGTTGCTGAGGGTCGCACCACCCCAGTCACGAGCACCCAATCCATCGGACAATCGGAGTTCAGTATGAGCGAAAGCAGAGCACAGCAGTTCTTGGATCGGGTCTTCCCATATCTGCCCGAACTTAATGAGGATCGGTTCAGCAGCAAGTCCTGGAAGTTCGACAACCGCCCGACCAACGAAGGGGTGGGAATGATTCCGCGTCTGACCGTGGATGTCGAGAGGTTGGTGGAGAGAATCCTGGACGTCGAGGAGTACCCGCAAAACGTCAAATACGTGGAGGATTGCCAGATCTTAGAACGCGAGTCGCCGACCTCGTTCACCTACGTGCAGCATATGAGTCTGCCGCTCCTTGGCAAGGTTCAGAGCGCCATGGATATTTCTGATTTCGGTGAGCAGGACGGCTATCGTTTGGTCGCCTGGAACCAGAACCGTCCGGCAACGGACGCATTGAACAAGAAGCAGGGCTTTCGAACTGACTACAACTTGGGTGCTTGGCTCATCAAGCCCAACGCCGTCGCGTTCGCTCTGTCCTCTTGCCCGCGCAAGTCGGATGTGGGCGGGCTGAAGTTTGCGATCATGACGCGGGGAGCCGATGCCACCGCTGGCGAAGTCCTACGGCAGAACATTACGGGAATGACGGATTGGGCGGCGCGTCACGAATAGTCGGGGTACCCCCGGCGCAACGTTCGTACGGCCCCGGGTTATGCGCACGCCCAAGCGGCGTCCTGGGCGGCGTTGCGGAAGTCCGCGAAGATGCGCGGACTCAGCGCACTAGCGAGACGGGGCGACACCGGCGCCAGTTCCAAGTCCGCCGAACCGTCATAGCTAACGTTGCTCCCCTGATAGCGCCACGTCTCGGCTTCTGTGTCGATCCGAATCGTCTGGGGGGTCTTGGGCTTGTTGGAGTTGTAGATGTATAGCAGGGCCTCATTGTTGCCTAGGCTCTCAATCTGGTAGGGGACGACGGCGTGCCCGTTCTTGAGGTCCTGCTCCACGCGGTTGTAGAGCCCCAAGGTATAGAGCGGGCCCCCAGGCTCAGCCCAAGCATCCTCCAAGGTCGCCAATACTTGCGATGGCGACATCCTGCGCAGTGAATTGATCGTCTCATCGGTGAGTTGGGTGGCGTTCCATCTCAGAATCTCGCGTTCGAGTTCGGGATTGTTTTGCAGTTGTAGTTCCGGGGTCCGCTCGGCCCCAAACTGGCTGGGGTCGGCGGCTCCGGAGTAGAAGAGCAGCGACAACACCGACAGACCTTCGCAGACGCCCCCCTGCGACAAGGTCTGAGCGTCACCTCGGAACGCGATGGCGCGAGGGTCCAGCTCGCATTCGGTCTGCGGGTCATCATCAGTGCAGGCCTGGCTACCGAGCAGTTCCCGAACGTCACCGTCGGAAAACTCCACACGGTTCGGGCCCACGCTGTAGTTGGCAAAAGCGAAACCGTCGGTTTCGGGGCGGAAGCCAGAATCTGCCACCACGCCAGCGTCATTCGCATAGTCCCAATCGGACTGTGGACCCGCACAAGCCGCTAGCGCCAGCGCCAACAGCAGCCCCACACTCGCGAATAGAGAGCGCCTGATCCGTCTGCCATGGCCCATCATTGGGCCTAGTCAACCTTGCGGAACCACACCGTGGCAAGCGGGGGCAGGGTGATTTCTGCGGAGGCTGGCCGCCCATGCCACTGCGAATCTTCTGCCAAGATCTTGCCGTAGTTGCCGACTCCCGACCCGCCATAAGTGTCCGAATCGGTGTTCAAGACCTCGTCCCACTGCCCAGAGCTGGGCAGTCCTAGCTTGTAGCCGTGGCGCACCACGGGGGACATGTTGGAAACACAGGCCATTGCGGACCCGTCTGGGCCGCGGCGCAGCCAAGAGAAGACGTTGTCGGTGGCGTCGTTAGCGTCAATCCACTCAAACCCATCCGGGTTGTGGTCCCAAGCCCACATGGCCGGCGTAGCGGTGTAGGCGTTGTTCATGTCGCGAACACAGTGTTGCACGCCGCGGTGATCCTGATCGTCGAGCAGCCACCAGTCTAGGGAGCGATTCTCACTCCACTCCGCCCCTTGCCCGAGTTCGCAGCCCATGAAGATCAACTGTTTGCCGGGGTGTCCCCACATGAAAGACAGATAGGCGCGCAGGTTCGCGAACTGCTGCCAGCGGTCGCCGGGCATCTTGTTCAGCAGGGAGCCCTTCCCGTGGACAACCTCGTCATGACTGATGGGCAACACGAAATTCTCGGTGTATGCATACATCATCGCGAAGGTCATCTCCGAGTGGTGGTACTGGCGATAGATGGGCTCGTGCGCCATGTAATTCAACGAATCATGCATCCAGCCCATATCCCACTTCAGACCAAACCCAAGGCCGCCCAAGTGGGTTGGTCGGGTGACGCCCGGCCAAGATGTGGATTCCTCCGCGACGGTGACCACGCCGGGGCAGCGCTTATACACCGTGGCATTCATCTCCTGCAGGAAAGCCACCGCTTCCAGATTCTCCCGGCCTCCGTAAATGTTGGGTTCCCAGCCGCCCTCTTCTCGCGAGTAGTCCAGATAGAGCATGGAGGCCACGGCATCAACCCGCAGACCGTCGATGTGGAACTCCTCAAGCCAGAAGACGGCGTTCGCGACCAAGAAGTTCCGGACTTCACTGCGTCCAAAGTTGAATACGTAGGTACCCCAATCCAACTGCTCGCCGCGCTTGGGGTCCGGGTGTTCATACAAGGCGGTTCCGTCGAACCGGCCCAAGGCGAAGTCGTCTTTGGGAAAGTGTGCTGGTACCCAATCCATGATCACCCCGATACCGGCCTGGTGCAGCCGATCGATCAGGTAGCGAAACTCATCCGGACTCCCGAAGCGACTCGTGGGGGCGAAATAGGACGTCACCTGATAGCCCCAAGACGGTTCGTAGGGGTGTTCGGTCACGGGTAGCAACTCAACGTGGGTAAACCCTTGGTCGAGGACATAGGCGGTCAGCTCGTCAGCCAGTTCGGGATAACTCAGGCCCCGCCGCCAAGAACCAAGGTGCACTTCGTAGGTGCTCATCGGGCCGTCTGTGGGGACCTTGCCAGCCCGGCCTGCCATCCAGGTATCGTCCTCCCAGGTGTAGTTGCTCGTGTAGACAACCGACGCTGTCTGGGGTGGGCGCTCGGTAGCAAACGCCACCGGGTCGGCCTTATCCCGCCAGACGTAGTCAGCCCCCAGCACGGAGAACTTGTAGGTGGTGCCATCCCCGACGGCCGGCACAAACAGTTCCCAGATGCCGGAGGATCCCAGCGAGCGCATGGGAGTACCGGTGCCATCCCAGAAGTTGAAGTCACCGACAACACGCACGCCTTTGGCGCTAGGCGCCCAAACCGCAAAAGAAGTCCCAGGAACCGGACCATGCATGCTGTCGTAGACATGGGTGTGCGCACCCAGTACCTGCCACAGTTGCTCGTGGCGGCCCTCCCCGAGCAGGTGCAGATCCACGTCTCCGAGAGTTGGCAGGAACCGGTAAGGGTCTTCGCCCGGTACGGATCGATCCGGATAGGTGACCTGTAGCCGGTAGTCCGGCACCGAGTCCATCGGGAGGACACCGGTCCACACGCCGCGATGCTCATGTTCTAGTGGGAAGGACTCATCGCCCACGACGACGTCCACAGCAGTCGCCATCGGTCGTAGGATGCGGACCGTCACGCCCGCGTCCCCTTCATGGGGTCCCAGGACCTGATGCGGATCTGGATGGGAGCCATCCACGAGTTGATCCAGAGTCCCTTGATCGATCTCCAGGGGAGCAGTCTTAGCCATGTGTCACATCATGTCGCCTACGTACGAATCGTTGCGACTCGTAAAGGCAGGATTCTGCGGATGCCGTGCTGGGTTCGCGCGGTAGGGCGGGTCCGGTCGTGTGAGCAGGATTCTGCGGATACCGCGCTGGGTTCGCTACCGCGGCACCAGCGCTGGGACAGTGGTGGCCATCGCTACTGGCCGTGGATGCGCACGATGTGCGCTACATGGCTGAACGGATCTAGCCGCACGTACACGTTCTGCTTCCAGTTCCAAGTAGCCCCTGTGATCTCGTCGGTCACCGTCAAAGTGTCGAACCAGTCGTGGCCAAGCGCGGGCATGTCCAGCCACATCGTAGTCTCGCGCGTGTTGTGTGGATCTAGGGTGCAGATCACGATGATCTGGTCGTCTCCGTCGCGCTTGGAAAACGCGATTACCTCCGAATCGTCGACGTGGTGGAACGTCAGGTTACGGAGTTGCTGGAGTGCGGGGTGGTCACGTCGGATCCGATTGAGCTGGGTGATGTAAGGGACGAGTGTTTGCCCGCCTGCTTGGGCCGCCGCCCAATCACGGGGTCGGTACTGGTATTTCTCACTGTCGAGGTAGTCTTCGCTATCGGACCGGATCGCGATGTTTTCGTAGAGTTCGAACCCGCTGTACAGTCCCCAAGTGGGGGATAGTCCCGCCGCCAACGTGGCGCGAATGGCAAAGGCCGCAGGACCCCCTGTTTGCAGGAAATCGGGCAGGATGTCCGGGGTGTTCACGAAGAAGTTGGGTCGCATGTAGGGTGCCGCAGGCCCGGACAGTTCTTCGAGATACTCCGTCAGCTCCGGCTTGCTGTTGCGCCACGTGAAGTACGTGTAGGACTGCGTGAAACCAACGCTGCCCAAGGCGCGCATCATCGCCGGAAGAGTGAAAGCCTCGGCCAAGAAAATCACATCAGGGTCGGTCGCGTGAATGTCGGCAAATAGTCGCTCCCACAACCACAACGGTTTGGTATGGGGGTTATCCACCCGAAAGATTCGTACCCCTCGCGACATCCACAATCGGGTAATCCGAACGATCTCTGCGTACAGGCCTTCCGGGTCATTGTCGAAGTTGAGGGGATAGATGTCCTGATACTTCTTGGGTGGGTTCTCCGCATAGGCGATCGTGCCGTCTGCCCGAGTGGTAAACCATTCGGGATGTTGGCGCGCCCAAGGGTGGTCAGGCGCCGCCTGCAAGGCGAGATCTAGTGCGATCTGCATCCCCAACTCGTTGGCCCGAGATACAAAAGCCGTGAAGTCGGCCAACGTTCCGAGGTCGGGATGGATCTGGTCGTGCCCACCGGCCTCGCTCCCGATCGCCCAAGGTGAGCCCGGATCGCCAGCGTGTGGGGTCAGAGAGTTGTTGCGACCTTTCCGGTTCACCTCTCCGATCGGGTGGATCGGTGGCAGGTAGACAACATCAAATCCCATCTCGGCAATTGCAGGCAGGCGCGCTTGCGCCGTCTTGAAAGTCCCTGAAATGACCGGCTGCGTGCTGGCGCCTTCACTGCGGGGGAAGAACTCATACCAAGATCCAAAAAGTGCCCGCCGGCGCTGGACACGAACCGGCCAGGGGCCGCTCTGGGAAATGATGTCCCGCAACGGGTAGGCCGACAGAATGCTCGCAACGTCGTGAGCTGAAGCAAATGACAACCGCGCCATCGGGGGTCGGGTCGTATCACGCAACGCCTGCGCTACCTCAGCAATCAAGGTGCGCTCTTGAGCGGCCTCCGCGGGTAGGCCCGCTAGCACGCGATCGAAGACCAAGGCCCCCTCAGCTAACTCCAGTTCCTCATCCACACCAGCTTCCAGCTTGATGCTGGCCCGGTGCTGCCAAGTCTGGATGGGATCGTCCCAAGCTGAGATGGTGAAACCCCAGTCGCCTACGTCCTCGGGTTCAACAGATCCGAACCGCACCCGGGTTTCCCATTTGTCTGAGCTATTGCCCAAGGCCGACATTGGGTGCCGGGTCGTTCCACCATTGGGGTCGACGACCACCACGTCAACCGACAAGGAGTCATGGCCCTCCCGGAAAGCCACTGCGGAAATCTGCAGTTCCTCTCCGACAACGGCCTTAACCGGCCGCCGACCGCTCTCCACGTTGGGCCAGACGTCGGTGATGCCAAACCGACCCGTCAGTGTCTGCGGCGGTTCTAGTCCACCGATCTTGCCGAGTCCTGGATTCGCAGCGAGGGTCACGCAGGTAACCCTAGCCGGGTGTGACCATGGGCTGCCCAAAATAGCCGAAGCCCGATACGGTATCTGGGTGAAAGCATTTCGTCGTTTTACGGTTTCTGTTGTTCTACCCGATGAGCTGAAGTGCTTGCTGGACCTAGCGCGTAATCTGCGGTGGTCCTGGGATCTGCAGACCAAAGAACTCTTCGAGAGCATTGATCCCACCACCTGGGCTCACGTTGGCAAGGATCCACTGCGGCTGCTGGCCGAGGTGCCGCGGCAACGGTTGGACGAACTGGCACAAGATGACGGGTTCGTCTCTTGGGCGAACCGGGTCCACGCAGATTTGTCACAGTACTTGTCGGCTGACCTCTGGTATCAATCGATTTCCGGGGAAAAGCCCGGTGCTATTGGGTATTTTTCGCCGGAGTTTGGGGTAGCAGCCGCGTTGCCACAGTATTCCGGTGGCCTGGGAATCCTAGCCGGGGACCACCTGAAAGCCGCCTCTGATCTAGGTGTGCCGATTATTGGCGTGGGCTTGTTCTATCGCTCCGGTTACTTCAAACAGTCGTTGTCGCTGGAAGGGTGGCAGCAGGAGCGTTACCCGGTACTGGACCCAGACAATCTCCCCATTCGTTTGCTGCGCGATGACCAGGGACGAGCGCTGGTGATCTCGGTCGATTTGCCAGGCGACCGCAAGCTAGCCGCGCAGATTCGCAAGGCGGATGTTGGTCGCGTGCCGCTCCTGCTCCTTGACACCGATATCGAAGAGAACAGCCCGGCGGATCGCAATGTGACCGACCGCCTGTATGGCGGCGGTTCGGAGCACCGACTCCTGCAGGAAATGCTGCTGGGAATTGGTGGTGTGCGCGCGATTCGGGCCTTTTGTGCTGAGACCGGCCACGCAGCGCCAGAGGTTTTCCACACGAACGAAGGTCATGCGGGCTTCTTAGGGCTAGAACGAATCCATGAGTTGATGTCCGCTCGCGGACTCTCCTTTCATGAAGCCCTGCAAGCGGTACGAGCGGGCACGGTATTCACGACCCACACGCCGGTTCCCGCTGGGATCGACCGGTTCCATCGGGACTTGATTGAGTCACATTTTGGTGGGGATGCAGCCTTGCCTGGGGTTTCGCTAGCCGACATCATGCCGCTTGGAGCCGAGACGTACGACGCCGGCGACCCCGAGATGTTCAACATGGCCGTGATGGGCTTGCGGCTTGGGCAGCGTGCCAACGGGGTTTCCCAGCTGCACGGTCGGGTGTCCCGCGGGATGTTTTCTGGGTTGTGGTCCGGCTTCGATGCTGCAGAAGTCCCGATTACGTCGATCACCAACGGCGTCCACGCGCCGACTTGGGTGGCTCCAGAAATGTGGGAGCTGGCCGCGCGGACCAGCCAGGGTCGGCTGGTGGAAGAAGGTAAGGGCTGGGAGTCCATAGCCAAGGTTGAAGACAGCGAGATCTGGGATGTGAAGCGCAAATTGCGTCAGCATTTGGTCGAAGATGCCCGCAGTCGGTTACGGACCTCCTGGCAACAACGTGGTGCCAGCCCGGCCGAACTCGGCTGGATCGATGATGTCTTGGCAAACGACGTCCTGACCATCGGTTTCGCGCGCAGGGTGCCCTCCTACAAACGGCTCACGCTGATGCTGAAGGATCCAGACCGGCTGAAGCGACTTCTGTTGGATCCAGATCGACCTATCCAGATGGTGATTGCCGGAAAGTCCCATCCGGCGGACGATGGTGGCAAGCGTCTGATTCAGGAACTGGTCCGTTTCGCGGACGACCCCGCTATTCGGCACCGCATTGTGTTCCTGCCCGACTACGACATGGCCATGGCCGAAGTTCTCTACCCCGGGTGTGATGTCTGGCTGAATAACCCGCTGCGTCCGTTGGAGGCGTGCGGGACATCCGGAATGAAGGCCGCCCTCAACGGGGCCTTGAACCTGTCGGTCCTAGACGGCTGGTGGGACGAGTGGTTCGATGGCGAGAACGGCTGGGCGATTCCCACCGCCGATGGCGTGGACGACCCGGAGCGGCGTGATGAGATCGAGTCGAAGGCTCTTTACGAACTTATCGAGGATTCGGTGGCGCCCCTGTTCTACGACCTCAACGACGCGGGCCTGCCGAACAGATGGATTGAAATGGTGCGCAGCACCCTTGAGTTCACCGGGCCCAAGGTGTTGGCCAGTCGGATGGTCCGTGACTACGTGCAGAAGCTGTACCGCCCCGCCGCTCACGCAGAAGCGGAGGCGATCGCTGACGACTACGCCTTGGCCCGTGAGTTGGCTGACTGGAAGGGCACCATCACCCGCACTTGGGACGATGTCGCCATCGAACATGTGGAGGCGGACGGTCTTGGTGACGACCCGTCCGTGGGGAGTGCCGCCACTTTGCGGGTGTACGCGGCCTTGCCGGGACTCACCCCGAAAGACATCGCGGTGCAGGCGATTCACGGCCGGGTGGATTCCGATGATGAACTCACCGAGGTGCAGTTTGCAGACTTAGACGTGGCCGAGACCTACGATGCGGATCGTTATTTGTTCAGCGGGCAGATCCCGTTGGACCGCACTGGGCCGTTCGGTTACACCGTTCGGATCGTGCCACGCCATTCCGGGCTGGCGACGGCTGCGGAGATGGGCCTGATCGCACTTCCTAGACAAACCGATGAGCTCACTGAAGGTGACCTGCGCTGATTGCCACCTCTGCGATCTGGCAGGCAGTCTGGGACACTGAGGTCATGGCAGTAGAACAGCCAGATGATCCGAGCATCTCTGAGGACAAACCGCCGACCCCGGGGCAGGCCCAGGCGCCGTCGCTCCCAGAGCCACCGACGCCTCCGGTGCCACCATCTGATCCCGCCTTCGGGGTGGAACCTACGACACCGATTCCGCCTCCCCAACCGACCAGCCCGATCGTGCCTCCGAGCGCCCCGCCGGGACCCCCCTGGTCTGGGCGACCTGTTCCTCCCTCCGCGCCGCCACCAGGGTTTCCTAGCGCGGCCGCACCGCAATACCCCCAGGGTCCAGCGAACGCCGCACAGTACCCCCAGCCGACGTACGGGCAGCCGACCTACGCGAACAACTACCCGCCAGCAGGTGCGGTGACGAACGGATTCGCGGTGGCCGCCCTGGTGCTTGGGATTGTGGGCGTCTTCACGTTCTGGTTGTATCTGATCATTCCGATCCTCGCCGTTGTGTTCGGTCACATCGGCTACGCCAAAGTCAGCAAGTCGCTAGGGACCCAGAGGGGCTCGGGAATGGCGTTGGCCGGACTGATCCTGGGCTACGTCATGATCGCGATAGGGCTGTTCTTCCTTGTTTTCGCGATTGCGGCCGGACTCTAGCCCAACCGATCTTTGGCGGCGTGACGGCAGCTGCGCGTGTGCTGCCGGGGCAGCTGCTGACCGATTATGACCACTGCGCGCGCGTCCGCCCCAGCTTAGGACTAGCTTGGGTACTCCGACCCGAACTTCGGAGGATTCATGAGCAGCGTTCCCCCATCAGGACCTCCCGGCCCCCCGACACCTCCCGGCCCCCCGACACCTCCGTCAGCCGGGCCACCTGGCGGCCCGGAGGGCTGGCCGCAGAGTCCGATGGGACAAGGCCCGCCGCCGCCCAACTCCAATTTGGTCTGGGGGATACTAACGACGCTATTCTGCTGTCTGCCGTTCGGAATCGTGAGCATCGTCTTTGCGGCCAAAGTTGATGGGCTCTATGCCTCCGGCCAATATGCCCTCGCGCAGGACGCGGCGGACAGTGCAAAGAAGTGGGCGATCGTATCGGCGGCCGTTGGCGTCGCGATTGGTGTCATCGTTGGTATCTTCTACCTGATCCTGGTGATTGCCGCTGTGAACTCTTCTGCCTTGCAGTAGGTACGTAGGGCTAGCTTCATGACTGAAACGCTCCAAGAATCGCTGCCACAGGGCCCCATGCGACAGTTGCGCAAGCCGCAACCAGGCCAAGGCATCTTGATGTTCGGAATTCTGGGTGGGCTAGGGGCGTTGGTGCTCCTGCGCGATCCTCATGTTCCCGGAGCGATCGGCATCTGCCCGTCATTGGCGCTTTTTGGAGTCTACTGCCCCGGATGCGGTTCGCTGCGGGCTTTCCACGATCTGCTTACCGGGGATGTGCTCGGCAGTGTCGGACACAATGTCATATTCCTACCGGTTCTGCTGGGTCTGGTCCTTTGGGCTGGGTGGCAACTGCGGGGGTGGCTCGCTCGGGTCCCGCTTGCGCATCGCTCGGGCAACGCGTTTGGTTTGGGCACGGTTAGAACTCGGTGGGCGCTGCCGATGGCCCGGATCCCACACGCTGCCGTTGTCCTAGCCGTACTCCTGACGGTTTTTGTTGTGCTGCGGAACTGGCCCGGATCCTGGCTGGCCCCGTAACGGCTCGCCAGATTCTTGTTCGTCAGGTAACTCGCCACACTGACAGGCTGCGGCCGGCCAGCGTCACGGTGTCGCCGGCTTGTTTGCGACAGTGCGGCGCCAGGGTCGCCTCCGGTGATTCGGCGCATGATTGATCAGAGCTCAAGACCTGTCGGTATTCTTGTCCGCACGGCGGTCCGGGCAAGGTGAACTGCACCGGCTCGGCGCCGGAGTGAAGCAAGGACAAGAATGAGTCGCCCACATGCGGGCGACCCCATTGATCGCGGGATCGCAAGGTACCGCTGACGAACATTCCGATCGTGTTGGTGTTGGGATCGTTCCATTCTTCATCAGTGACTTCTTGACCGCTTGGACTGATCCAGGCCAAATCCTTTTGTCCCGCCGCATTTACGGTGTCCCCGCGGAAGAAGAAGCGCTGGCGGAATACCCGATTCTCAGCGCGCAGCCTTACCACGCGCCGCGCATACGCCAAGAGTTCTTCTTGCCATGGGGCGAGATTCCAATCCACCCAAGAAATCTCGTTGTCTTGGCAGTACGCGTTGTTGTTGCCGCCCTGGGTCCGGCCCAACTCATCCCCCATCGTGATCATGGGAACCCCGGTGGACAAGAGCAGTGAAGAGAACATGTTTTTGATCTGCCGCTGACGGGTCTGCCAGATCACCGGATCGTCGGTCTCGCCCTCCACCCCGTAGTTGTCCGAACGGTTGTCGTTCGTGCCGTCACGGTTGTCTTCGCCGTTGGCCTC
Source organism: Actinomycetes bacterium (assembly GCA_022600255.1). Lineage (GTDB taxonomy): Bacteria > Actinomycetota > Actinomycetes > S36-B12 > JAHZKU01. Next base: position 15,327 of record JAHZKU010000009.1, read on the forward strand.
ATTGTGTTTGTGGTCGTACGTCACCAGATCGCGCATGGTGAAGCCGTCATGCGCTGTGACGAAGTTGATCGACGCGAACGGCCGGCGCCCCTCTGACGCATACAGATCGGCTGATCCGGTCAGTCGCCAACCAAGTTCGCCGACGCCGATGGCCCCGCGCCAGTAATCGCGAATGCAGTTGCGGAACTTGTCATTCCACTCCGTCCACAATGGGGGAAACTCGCCCACCTGATAGCCGCCATCACCCACGTCCCAGGGTTCGGCGATCAGCTTCACATGACGCAAGATGGGGTCTTGCTGCACCGTGGCGATGAAGTTTCCGAGCATATCGACGTCATGGAAGGATCTAGCGAGTGCGCTAGCGAGGTCGAACCGAAACCCATCCACGTGCATCTCTTCGACCCAGTATCGCAATGAGTCGGTGATCAGTTGCAGGACGTGGGGTCTCGAGGCGTTCAGTGTGTTTCCGCAACCGGTGTAGTCGGTGTAGTGGCGGCCGCCGTCGGCGAGGCGATAGTAGTCCCGATTGTCGATACCGCGGAAGGACAAAAAGGGGCCGGTCTCGTTCCCCTCAGCGGTGTGGTTGTACACCACGTCCAAGATCACCTCGAGGCCCGCAGCATGTAGTGACTTGACCATGCCCTTGAACTCGTCGACCTGCTGCCCGCGATGCCCCGATGCCGAGTAGGCAGCGTGCGGGGCGAAGTATCCGATCGAGTTGTAACCCCAGTAGTTGGTGAGGCCGTCCTGAAGCAAGTGGGCTTCAGAGACAAAGTGGTGGATTGGGAGCAGTTCGACGGCCGTAACGCCTAGGCCGACCAGATGGTCGATCACCGCCGGGTGCGCCATCCCAGCGTAGGTACCGCGTAGCGACTCGGGAACGTCCGGATGTAGGGCAGTCATTCCCTTCACGTGGGCTTCATAGATCACCGTTTCGCCCCAAGGGGTTCGAGGCTGGCGATCACCAGTCCAATCAAAACCGGTGGACGTGACGATAGATCGTGGGGTGACATCCGCGGAGTCCAGCGGACTCATCTCCAAGTCGTCGCCAGGCACGTGGCCGTACAGGGCGGGGGCCAACTGAATGTTCCCGGAGATGGCCCGCGCGTAGGGATCAATCAGGAGCTTGTTCGGGTTGTACCGCAGGCCGGTTTTGGGGTCCCATGGCCCGGAGACGCGAAAGCCATATTCGGTCCCAGGGGTGATGCCCGCTACGTACCCGTGGAAGACGTGGAACGTCGATTCGGCGAGCTGAAAACGCGTCTCGGCACCGTCTTCGCTGAAGACGCAGAACTCCACGGATTCGGCCCCTTCGGACCAGATCGCAACGTTGACACCCAACCCGTCGTAGGTGACCCCAAGCGGGCTCCAATTGCCTGGCCAGGCAGTTTGAATAGACACGTATCCCTCGGAGGTAGGCAGTGTCTGAGGATACCGTGAGTCCCTAGCGCAGTGGGGGATTTTGCGGTGGCATTGGCGGTGGCCAACGGCGCACTTGCATGCACCCAAGCCCACGTCGGGCACGCGGCTCACAGCGTGAGCAGGCATCCTGTTGACCCGAACGGGTGAATCCGGACCCTTCATCGGTTCCTGTGGTCGTCGAATACCGACGAAATAACATGGAATCACGAAACGGGCAGGCATCGGACGCCATCGATTCGCACAGTTTGGACAGGGCGGAGTCTGGCCGTCAGCCCGTATGCGTTGTCATCGTGATTGGCACCCGGCCTGAGGCGATCAAGATGTTCCCGGTGATCCTAGCCTTGCGGGAGTCGGCTTGGCTGATGCCGTACGTGGTGGTCACAGGGCAGCACCGTGACATGGTGGCGCCGGTGCTGAAAATGGCCGGCATTGAACCAGATGCGGATCTAGCGGTGGCCCGGCCCGGACAAGATCTAAATGATGTGGTGGCCAACGTCGTAAAGGGCTTGGACGATCTGCTGACGGAACTGCGGGGCGGTC
>JAHZKU010000112.1 GCA_022600255.1 Actinomycetes bacterium
CGTTGGTTGACCAAGCTGGTCATCAACCACCGCGACCGTGGCGTGACCTTGCTCGAGTTTGAGCATCGTCTTCACAAAGTTGCCGCCGTGTTCGCTATAGAGCCAAGCGGTGCGCACCACATAGGACCGGTCGGGCAGGATCTCACGAACCGCCAGTTCGCCAGCGAGTTTCGTCCGCCCATAGGCTGATTGGGGGTTCGGGTCCGCAAGTTCGTTATAGGGCTCGGTCGCGTCGCCGGCGAAGACGTAGTCAGTGCTCACCTGAACCAACCACGTGTCGGACTGGTCAGCGCAGACCTGGGCCAACACGCTCGGGCCCACGCCGTTGACCAACTGGGCTGTCGCTTCATCCGCTTCGGCAGCGTCCACAGCCGTATAGGCCGCGGCATTCACCACGACATCAGGGTGGTGCCTGCCAATGGCGGACTCTACTGAACTCACATCGGTGATGTCGATTTCAGGGAGGTCTAGGGCCACTACCGGATCATTCGAGTCGGCCAAGACGTGCTGCAGATCGTTCCCAAGCTGCCCGGCCCCCCCGACGATGAGCCACCGCGTCATGAGTTGTTGCCTTTCAGTCGGCGCCACCAGTCCTGATTGGTGCGGTACCAGTCAACTGTTTCAGCAAGTCCGGCGGTGAAATCGACCTGCGGCTGATAGCCAAGTTCGTCGTGAATCTTCCCGATGTCCACTGAGTAGCGACGGTCATGACCGAGTCGATCCGCGACCGGTTTGACCATGTCCCAGTCTTGCCCCATGGCATCGAGCAGGAGTTTGGTGAGTTCCTTGTTGGACAACTCCGTGCCACCACCGATGTTATAAACCTCACCGGCGCGACCCCCATCAAGGACCAACTGGATTCCGCGGCAGTGGTCATCAACATGCAGCCAATCCCGTCGGTTGAGTCCGTCGCCGTAGAGCGGCACCTGCAGGCCGTCAATCAGATTGCTGATGAACAGAGGAATGACCTTTTCCGGGAACTGGTAAGGACCGTAGTTGTTCGAACAGCGTGTGATGCGCACGTCCAAACCGTGTGTCTGCGCATAGGCTCGCGCGATGAGGTCGGATCCAGCCTTCGAGGCTGCGTAGGGGGAGTTGGGAAGCAGCGGGTGATCTTCGACCCAGGAGCCCTCATCGATGGATCCATAGACTTCGTCAGTCGAAACGTGGACGAAGCGATCTATCCCAGTGTCGAGTGCTCCTTGCAGCAGAGTCTGTGTCCCCAACACATTGGTTTGGACAAAGGTGCTGGGCCCATCGATCGACCTGTCCACGTGTGACTCAGCGGCGAAGTGCACCACCGCATCGTGGCCGGGCAGCACATCAGCGAGGAGTTCGGCATCAGCAATATCGCCGTGCACAAAGCGGTACCGCGAGTTGTCCGAGACTGGAGCGAGATTGGCCATGTTGCCCGCGTAGGTCAGCGCATCTAGCACCGTAACTTCAGCGTCCTCCCATCCGGCGTAGTCACCCTGTAGGAGATGCCGAACGTAGTTGGAGCCGATGAACCCGGCGGCGCCCGTGACGAGTACTTTCATGAAGTCCTTAGTAGGTTGTGGCGAAGCCCCTAGCCAACAACCAAAGTCAGCGGCGAGCCGGCGCTTGTCGTGACAAGGGTACTGGCACTGCGGCGGCGTTGGTATTCATCGAGCGATAGAGTGCGGGTTGTGAAAGGCATCATTCTGGCCGGTGGTACCGGTTCTCGGCTGTGGCCGGTGACCCTTGGCGTTAGCAAGCAGTTGCTCCCGGTCTACGACAAACCGATGATTCACTACCCGCTGGGAACGCTCATGGCGGCTGGTCTCAAAGAGGTGCTGATCATCACCACCCCCGAGGACCAACCGGCGTTCCAACGTCTGCTGGGGGATGGCGCTGAGCTCGGAATGCAGCTTGAGTACACAGCACAGCCGCGGCCCGAGGGGCTCGCGCAAGCGTTCCTCCTGGCTGAGGGTTTCTTGGCAGGGCAGGGCGCCGCGCTGGTCCTAGGCGACAACATCTTTAATGGTCCGGGGTTGGGCACCCAGTTGCGGGGCCTTACCGATCCGCCCGGAGGTCACGTGTTCGCCTACCGGGTCGCGGACCCGCAGGAGTACGGGGTCGTTGAGTTTGACGCAGAGGGCAGAGTGTTGTCCTTGGAGGAAAAGCCCGCACGTCCCAAGAGCCATTACGCGGTACCTGGCCTGTACTTCTATGCCAGTGATGTGGTTGAGATCGCCAAGTCCGTCAAACCCAGTGCCCGCGGCGAACTAGAAATCACATCAGTCAATGAGGAGTACCTGCGACAGGGTCGCTTGGATGTCACGGTGCTGCAGCGCGGGACAGCCTGGCTAGACACGGGTTCGTTCGAGACGCTCCATCAGGCGGGCGACTACGTTCGCGTTTTGGAAGAGCGTGCGGGTACCAAAGTGAACTGCATTCAAGAGTTGGCTTGGCGCAACGGCTGGATTTCGGACGATCAGCTGCGTGATCTGGCAGAGCCGCTGCGCAAGAGTGGGTTTGGTGACTACCTGGTTGGGTTGCTGGAGGCCCAAGCCTAATCGTGCCGAACACTAGGCCTGCTGCAGGCGTGGAGTACCGGGCTGCTAGCGGCTGTACGGGTTCCGATGAAACGGGCAATCATCCCTTTGGGGGTCGCAATTGTGCAAGCCTAGATGTCGCCCAGGCTGGTCTCAGAAGCTGATGGCGGCGCCCAGATGTAGGGGTCATAGCGGGGTTCGATAGCGGCCTTGGCCTCGGCGAGGGTGAAGGCCCCCGACTCCAGCCCGGTATCTACGGCTACGCCGACCAAACCCTGCGAGCTGAGATCCACGAGTTGGTGTAAATCCTCTAGGTGAGTCACGCCGGAGAACGTGATGACCGGTGGTTTCACTGATTCACAAACCGCAGCCAATAGGTGCAGACTCTTGTGTCTCCAGTGGCCGTGCCGATCAGTATTCAAGACAACGTATTGCCCAACACCAAGGTCTTCGATCCGCTCCAGCAGACTCCAAAGGTCCGAGCCGTCGCGCGCCGTTGCGTGACTGGACAGCATCCCCTCGTGAACTCCGACCTTAACCGCAATCTTGGGGCCGTGCTCTTGGACGGCCTCGGCCAGCCAAGGCACCGTGGCATCCACGACTGCGTGCTGCACGCCGGCGTCCAAGGACTGGCTGAGTTCGGCAAGAGACGTCACGCCACCCTCGAAATCGGCCTGCGCTCGGCCGTGCACCGTATTGATGGCTTTGGCGATGGCGGCGTAGTTCTTGTTTTGGCCGTCACCATCTTGGAAGTACAGTCGACGTGCGCCGAGGCCTACCCACTTCTTGGCCACGATATCCGGCGTGCTGAACTGTGCGGGCCCAGCTTGCGGCCCAGGCGCTGGGGGAAGTTGCGCCTGCCCGTCGCGGACGGTGACGAGTGGGATCACGAAGGTGTTGACGTGCATGTCCGTCAGCCTAGCGGGCCAGACACCTGCGTGTTGGTCGATCTTGAGCGGGCTGGGATCCGATCGCTAGGCTGACCAAGATGTGCAGAAACATCACGACGCTGCGTGGCCTAGAACCTGCGGCAACCGAGCCCGAAATCGAAGCCGCTGCGGCGCAGTACGTCCGGAAGGTCAGTGGAGTCACGAAAGTCTCTGCAGCAACCGAGCCGGCCTTTTCGGCTGCTGTTGCGCTGATCGCCGCTGCCACCGAGCAACTGCTTGCCGACCTGCCCCAGCGCCGGACACCGCCCAAGATTGAGCCGCCACTGCGCCGCCTGCATGGTTGACCTTTTCCACCACTCCTCTGCGGCGGACCCCTACGAGCCGTCGGTGTTCTAGATTCAGGCAATGAGGAACTTTTCTGGATACAGCACGGAGGCGCTCGGCCTTCTTTCGCAGATTGGTGCGGGAGACAAGGCGTTCTTCGCGAGCCACAAGAAGGCCTATGAGACGCAGATCGCTACTCCCACGAAGGCCTTTGTGTCCGATCTGGGGGCCGCATTGGCGGCCGGTTGTGCGCCTGGAATCGTGGCGGTTCCGCGTGCCAACGGATCGATTGCGCCGATCAACAATGACTTGCGGTTTGCTCCGGACCGACCCCCATACAAGGACAATCTGCTGCTCCGGTTCTGGCGCGGATCAGACAAGAAATTGGCGCCGACGCTCTTCGTTCGAATCCGTGAGCGAGATGTCGGATTTGCCTGTGGGGTCGGGTTGGATTCCGTCGGCTTGGCCGCTTGGCGGGAAGCCGTTGCCTCCGACGCGGGGGCGGAGTTGGCGGACCTGTTGAAGCGGCTCGGGCAAGGGCGAGAGCTTGAAACTGTGGGTCAAGAACTCAAGCGTGTCCCCAAGCCGTACGCGAACGAGCACCCTAGAGCAAATCTACTGAAGCACAAGTCGCTACAGGCCCGGTGGCTGGAACCAGTGCCGGATGAAATCCACTCAGCGGCGTTTGTGCCGTACTGCGCGAGCCAGTTGAAGTTGGCCGTAGGCGTGCTGGACTGGCTTAGTAATCACGTGGTGGTACCGCCAGAGACGGATTGACACCGAATCTGACCACCGTAGGGCCACGCTCTTACCGGCTGGCAGTGTGGGGGTCTACGATCCGGCGTATTCACTAGGCATCGGTGGCCTACTGACCACACTGGCCAGTTCACGTGGTTCCCGCTGCATTGGAGGCATGGGGCGAACCTGTTCCGGCTTGGCCGTGCGCAGGTCAACCTCTTTCTCCGTCCAGTGTGCTGCCAATCGCCGCAACACCCGGCGCCAGGCTTGCGCGAAATAGGTCTTGGCGCGTTCCCAATCCGGGCCTTCCCCGAATCCGCAATGCGTGAGGTTGAGGGTTGCGCCAGTTTCACTGGAACTGAACTCGATAACCACCCAGGTCTGCGCCGCACCCAAGCCGAGATGTGCGGGGGTGTTCCACGTGAACGAAAGGAATCTGTCCGGCACGTAACTGAGAATCTTGCACGCCTCTGAACCGCGTGCCCCAAGGGGCCCGTCCGGTGAAAAGATGAGTTCGTAGGCACCTCCGACGCACAGGTCGATGGTCGCCTCGGGCACCGACCACCATTGCTGCAGGGCTGCGCTGTCTGTCCAGGCCTGGAACAGGGCGCCCACGCTGGTGTCGACATCTTGGCGGAACGTCAGGGTTCCCGTCTCCGGCCCACCGATTTGGACCTGCGGTGACTTCACGACGGCCAGATACTGCCGCACCATGGCTGGTGTCATGATTTCCAGCATCACCGTGTCTTCGATCCAGGCTTCAATGATGTTGAAGCCGCCGCGATCCTGCACAGTGGCTTGCCAGCCCTGCGCCTGCACGATGCCGAATACCTGCTCCGCAGTGAGATCCACCGACAGGGCCGCGTGTGTCGCCGTGGCCTTTGCCGCGAAGAGGTTTCTTTGGAAGCGAGCTTGCCCATTGCCATCCCCTGGCACCATCTCCGTGCCGTGCGGGTAGATCTCGATGGCGGTGCCTGCTTGGTCCGGTGCCCAGGCAATGAAGCCGCCGTCCCAGGGGCCGAATCGGCTGACCCGGCCATTGATCAAGGTCGCGATGACCTCCGCCACCCGTTTTGGGTTCTTTGCCGTGAATGAAACATGATGCAGCATTTCATCACTTTGACATTTCCCGCGTGGCGTCGTCAGGAAAACGGGAAAACTGTGCTGCGGTAAGTCGCACGGGCGCCGCTCACTGCAGTCGTGCGCGCATGAACTCCTGGCGGTCGGACCTCGGGCATTGCCAAACCAAGACGCCCCTGGTGAAACCGAGCGGTTCAGCGTTCTGGCAGGTCGCGACCTCGGTCACGCCCCCGTCCTCGCCGGAGGTGGTTCGGTGCAACTGGGCTGTCCAGCCTGAGCGCGTCTTGGTCAGGATGGCGACATGATTGTCGTCCCCCACCGTGTGCCCGGCCGGTTTCGTGGGGTCACCCCATTGCACCGCACCGTTAGCCGCCAGCACGCCATGGCCGGCGGTCCAGAAGCCGGTTCCCGCAGCGGTTGCCCATTTGCTGGTCTTCCCCTTGAGGCCGGAGCGGGCATTGATGGAACGTCCGTCGGTTAGGTCGAAGTGGGCCCTGCCGCCGGCCTGATCGGTGACCACCGCTGCGCCCAACGTGGCCCGCATGGTATCCCCCGGTTCACCCCGCCACATCTCAGTGCCGGAGGTTGTGCTGATCACGATGGGAACTGAATCCGTGCGTAGCAGTCCGGTGCCAGTGCCCCGAATGGGCTGGAACCTGTTGCCTTGGGTTGGCAACGTCCACAGGATGCTGCCCGACTCAGCGGTCAGACCCGCTACCAGGGCTTCGGATGAAGGTAGCCGGAGTTCGACGATGACAACATCGGCGTCCAGGCCGATCACCTTGACTGCTGCGCCTGCAAACCGTTCTTCGCTCGACCAGATCGTGCGCGGGTTGTCTGCGTCCAAGACCCGGACCGATGCGGTACCGGCCGTCGGCGTTGCTGCCACCACAATGGAGCCAGCGGTTGTGCCCACCACCGTTTCTCCGTCGCGCAGCGGGTGGGACTTGGCTATGCCGTCCGGCAACTGGGTATCCCCTGCTGCCGTAATCGGATCTTCAGGAGTCGGGCCGCCTTGTGTTGAAGTGCAGCCCGCCAGGGTCGCGCCACCAGCGGCCAGCAACACCGCGAGGGCGGCAGGCCACACCCGGTGCTTCATGGCTACCTCCTTTGGCTGCCACTCTAGAGCTTGGACGCACGCGCATCGGTCGACTTGATCGGGATGTCTAGAGATTGAATCCCGGGACCGGTAACTGTCCGTGGAGTTTGGGGTCCCCCGGACCGCCGTAATGGGAACTGGACGCTTGCCGCGCTTTGGTACCCGTGATGCACAAGAATGAAGGCGGAAGGGGGCACCGTGGCGCAACGACTGCAACGGGACATGCCCACCTTTGCCGGATACGGCTTCATCGGTGTTTGGGCCTTCTTCCTCTACTTTGTTGGGCCCGCCACCCCAATCATCGCCGAGCAACTGGCCGTAGACGATGCCCTCGCGGCCCTCACGGGCACGGCTTTGGCCGGTGGCTTGGTAGGTTCTGGATTTGTCGGTCCACGACTGATCGAAAACGTAGGCCGCCGACGGGCCACCGTGCTGGTCTTGGTTGGCATGGTCATCACGGCCCTACTCCTAGCGGTGGCACCTGGCCTGCCGGTCATTCTGGTCGCGGTCCTGATCTGTGCAACCTGTGGCGCGATTTTGGCGAACATGGCCAGCGCCGTGCTGGCGGAGCGCCATGGCCCACTGGGCGCGACGGCGCTGACTGAGGCGAATGCAGTGGCGGCTTGGATTGGGCTCTTCGCTCCAGCCGCGATCGGACTTGTTGTGGGACTGGGTTGGGGCTGGCGCCCTGCGGCCGTTGTGGTGGCGGGCATCGCGGGGCTCATGGTGGCTCGGGCCATCACCATGTCACCTGCTGATTTCCAGGAGACTTCTCCCGAAGCGGGGAAACAGGACAGTTCGCCATCAACCCAGCCGGCCATGGACGCGGCCGCTGCAGGCCAAGATTCGGCGACACCCTCGGGTCGAATGGGACGGTCCTTCAACATGGCGCTATTGGCCGTGGTGGCAGCGGCCGCCAGCGAGTTCTCGCTCAACTTCTGGGGCGCGGTGCTGCTGGTTGAGCGGGTCGGCATCGATCTGGCCGTGGCCACCGCAGCCATGAGTCTGTTGGTGGGTGGGGTAGCTTTGGGTCGCACACTGGGTGCCCGCGTGACCTACTTCTTCCATCCCAAACAGATTCTGCTCATGGGTTTTGGGATCACCTTTGCGGCGTTCGTTTTGCTGGTCTGGTCCCAGGCGTTGTGGCTGTCGCTGCTAGCTCTGCTGCTGACAGGGATGGGACTGGCCATGCTATTCCCACTCGCGCAAGCCTTGGCGATCAGCAACTCGCAGGGTAGGACTGACAAAGCCACGGCCTATGTCAGCATGTCGGTCGGCTTGGCCATCGGTGTCGCGCCGTTCTTGTTGGGCGCCCTTGTTGGTGTATTCGGTGTGGTGCTGGCCTTCTTGGTGGTGCCTGTCGCCATCATTGTTGGGGTCGCGGCGGTGCTGCTTTCTTCTGGGCCTGAGCCGACCGTACAACCTGGTGATTCAGTCTCCATCTGAGGGTCACTAGGGGCGTTCCCTCTGAGTGTCGCCAAGGGCCAACCGGCGCACGGCTGTGAGTGCTGGCAACGAGAGTCAGCCGAAGCAAACTCCTACCGGGATCATGTGAAGCTGGCCAACGGCACGGCATGTATAGTTGCGGTCGGCCCCCCGTCACGCATCCCCCGTCGTGATGGGGGGCTCCTTTTTCCCGTCGCGCACTGCACTTGGTTCGGTCGTGACCCAGCCTGCCGCAATCTTGGCCCCCGGCCTTGGGGAGACGTGTGTTCTCGCCGAGCAGTTTTGCCGATCGGATTCTCTCCTGGCGACGGCCGCGTCAATCCTCGCGTGTGCCCGCAAACGGTACCCCACCCCCTGGCACGGGCTTCCCCACATTCCGGCTCAGCGGCACGACGGGGAGCCTGGAGAATGCGGAGTTGGCCGAACTGTTGGACTGGATAGACGAAAGGGAGGCGATGCCATCATGAACGAGCCATGGCAGCAGTCTGCGCCAGCCCGAGAATGGGTGTTGCGCGAGTTTGACCTTTTCGCAGACCTCGATGATGCTGAGATGGCCGCAATTGCCAGCGCTGCGCCCATGTCCGAGGTGCCCAAAGGCCAAACCTTAGTGTCGCCACACACCACGCGAAGTGTTGTTCATTGTGAAGAAGGGTCGGGTCCGGCTGTTCCGGACTACCGCAGATGGTCGGACCCTGACGACCGCGATCGTCTCCCCCGGCGAGGTATTTGCTGAGATGACGAGCGTTGGGCAACACCTGCGTGACACTTGGGCCGAGACGCTGGATTCCGCCGTCTTGTGTGTCATGAGCCGGGCGGATGTGCAGCGGCTATTGCTGAGCGATCCGCGGATTGCCGCTCGAATCGCGCAATACTTGGGCGAACGACTAGCGGGCATGGAGCAAAGACTCAGTGACGCGATGCTTCGTCCCGTGCCCGCGCGCGTGGCCTCGGCCCTGGCAACGATGGCCGGCGAGCAACAACCCGCCGTGGTGCGTCTGACGCATGAGCAGCTGGCAGACCTGGTTGGCACCGCTCGGGAAACCACAACCAAGGTTCTTGGCGATCTGCAGGATCGCCGGCTGATTATCTTGAAGCGAGGAAAGATCGTGATTCCGGACGCCGAGAAACTCGCGAAACTCGCCGAAGATAAGAGCGGCCTGGAAGGGATCCGCACGAGGTAAAATCTGGCAAGGCATTTGCCCAGGGTCCCTGTTTGGTCAGCCTCTGTGCTTGATCGGGACCTGTGTGTGATTGGGCCGGGCGTTCGGCTTAGTCAGGCTGAGACTGGCGGCCCTGGTGCAATCGAGCCTAGGAAAGTGGAGCCGTATGCGGGTACTGGGACCTTCGAGTCGACTGGCAGTGGGGCTCGTTCTTGCTCTCGTCCTGGTCATGCTCGCTTTTGCACTTCCGGATAGTAGCTCGGTAGCCGAAGAGAGCCAGGACTCCGCTTCGGCTGGGGCCATTGTGAGTGCGTCTGGCGGCACGGCGCCAGAGCCAGCCCCAGCCTTGGACTTAAAGAAGCTCGCTCCCGGCGAACGGCCTCCTCAGTTTGTCATCATCACGTTAGATGGTGGCTGCGAGACCCGTTCGGGGGTCTTGGCCGATCTCTTGAACCGCGGCGATGAAGTAAACGGTCGGTTCACTTTCTTCTTGTCTGGGCTGTGCCTGCTGCCGGACGCGCAGCGTATGGCCTACCAGCCGCCCGGCAAGTCACCGGGGCAGTCTGACCTACCTTTCGCCGACGCCGACATGGTGGAAACACGGCTCTCCACGCTGGCGCGGATGCATCGTTCCGGCCATGAGATTGGGACGCACTTCTTGGGTCACTTCTGTGGGGCGAGCGGCGTGGCGACATGGAATGCGACCCAGTGGACCAGCGAGATCGCGCAGTCCCGCGAATTCTTGGACAATTGGCCCAAGTACAACCCGCAGATTGACGGGGCGGCGCCGTTGCCGTTCGATTCCTCGGTCTTCGCTGGGGGCCGGACCCCGTGTCTAGAGGGAGACCGACCCGCGATGTTTGCTGCCTACGCGGAGGCTGGCCTGCGTTATGAAGCCTCCGACCCGGGTGCGATCGCCTGGCCAAAGCGGGAAGCAAAGACAGGTGTGTGGGAATTCCCGCTCCCGGCCTTGCGCTTGGCGGGCACTGAGAAGTGGGTGCTGAGCATGGACTACAACTTCCTGGCCAACCAGAACAACGCGCAGACCGAGGCGGCGCCCGAACGCTGTGCTGAGATCGAGAAGCAGACCTACGACTCCTACATGCTGGCGTTGCAAGCCACGGAGGGGAACTCGCGAGCCCCACTGATTCTTGGTAGCCACCTGAACAGCTGGGTCTGTGACGCCTACATAAACTCGTTCCACCAGTTCATCACCGACGCGCACGCGCGGTACCCAGACGTTCAGTTCATCTCGCTCAACGACCTCGCTGACTGGCTGGAAATACAGGATCCAGTTGTCCTCAAGGAACTGCAGGCCCTGCCTGCCGAGCGGGACTACCCCAATGCTGAGCCGGAGGGCCTAATCCAGCCCGAACCCGCGCCAGACCCAGAATCCTAGGCGTGTCGCAGTGAGCTGCAATGTGTGTTCTACGTCACTATTAAGGAAGTCGGTAGTGCCCACAGTTTCAGTGGGCCTATTGGGGGAATCACTTAGTTCAGTAGGCCAAATGTCGCAACAGTGTCGCAAATCTGCTGTAATTTGGTCGTAGGCGAAAGGAACGTGGGTCAAATGAGTCAAGCAGAGGCGCAGTGTCCGTCTTGTTCTGGGGATGTCCGAGTCCTGGATCACTACTGCGACTACTCCACCACGCGTGGACCAATGACCTCCTACGACGTAACCGTGTGCAACTCGTGCGAGCAAATGAGTTTGTCGATGCGGGCGGCGCAAGCCTCTGTCTAACCACGGTCGTCGCTGTGGCTGCTAGGAATCCGAACACCTAGCCCAACCGATGGCCATGCCGGGTTGCCGCATTCGCGGTCTACGAGGCTAGGGGCTCGCAATGCCGGTAGCCTCGTCACGTGGAGAACCAAGCGGAATTGTCAGTAAGCAGGGCCCAATCGGCCGACGCAGAGCGGGTGGCGGTGGTAGCCCGGGACACCTTCGCTTTTGCTTGTCCAGATTGGGCCGATCCGGTGGATGTTTCGGAGTACATTGCTCAGGAGCTAACCGCTGAGGCGTTCCGGCGCGATCTGAACACCACTGGGGTTGCGATCTATCTTGCCGAACAGGACGACGATGTCGTGGGCTACGCAATGTTGCGAGGCGAGGAATACCCGCCAGTTGCCCTTGCCGCTCGCCGCCCAGTCGAACTGCGACGGCTCTACCTGCGTGAGGCGGCCCAAGGTGGGCCAGCCGCGACGCAACTTCTCGAGGCCTGTTTACGACACGGCCGAACTCATGGCTACGACCTGCTATGGCTAGGGACAAATCAGGAGAACGAACGCGCCTTGCGGTTCTACCAGCGCAACGGTTTTTCGCGCGTTGGCGAGCGGGACTTTCCAGTGGGCCGGGCTGTGCACCGCGACTACCTGCTGAGTCGCCGACTTGAGCCTGCGGACACGGATGAGTGGTAGGCCTCGACCATTTGCTCGTGTCGCGCCAGCCGGCCGCTGTCCTTCCGTGGCCCGGTGATGCCGTGTCGGGTGTACCGCAGGAAACCGAGACTGTTGGGTCGCACGGGCAAGCCGCGACGGTGCGCCGCCGGTGTTCCTATGCTGTCGGGTTTTCTGCAGCCAATAGGGCAGCGCGCGAGTCTGGGTCGTCCTCGGCCCGCAATCGTGCGGTGCGTCGGTTCTCGGGGTTGACGCCGTGCTGGGTATCAAAGAAGGCGCGCATCCGATCCATATCTGCCGCCACGTCGGATGTCACATGAAAGATCGGACCAAAGTTGACCGTCATCGTGGGCTTGTCCGGAGACACCAGCGCTAGCGGAATGTCGGCGGTGAGCGCGAAGCGATAGAAGCCGGATTTCCAGTACTCAACCGGTTTTCGGGTGCCCTCGGGTGTGAGAACTAGCTGAAATCCGCTGTCCGAGTGGGCCGCCTTCACCAGCATTTCGATGAGTGGTCCCGGATTCTCTCGGTCGACCGGGATTCCGCCGACCGACTTCCAGAACCATCCAAACGGGCCGTCAGTGATTTCACGCTTGATCAGGAACTTGACTCGCAGGTTGCAGCGCCACGCCACCGCCAGCATCAGCGGGGCATCAAAGCCGGACGTGTGAGGTGCCCCGACGAAGATGCACGTCTCCTCGGGCTTGGGTGGCTTGCCCTGAATCTGCCAGCCGTACATCCGTAGGAACGCGCGCCCGATATTGCGCTTGACCGCTTTTCCGATCTTCGACATCACACCACCCGGTAGCTCCGGATGCCAGGATAGGGCAGATGACCACGGCGTGAACAATGGACGGTCGCTTGGGC
>JAHZKU010000113.1 GCA_022600255.1 Actinomycetes bacterium
CACGGGCGCCGCCGGGTTCATCGGCTCCAACTACGTTCGCCACATGATCTCAGGGGACTACCCAGGCTGGGAAGATGCCGAGGTCACCGTTCTCGACGCACTCACCTACGCGGGGAACAAGGCCAATCTGGCGCAGATCGCCGACAGCCCGAGATACCGCTTCATCCACGGTGACATCGCCGATTCCGAACTCCTCGCCGACGTCCTGCCGGGACATGATGCGGTCGTACACTTCGCCGCCGAGTCACACGTGGACCGGTCCATCGATGGCCCGAGCACGTTCGTGCAGACCAACGTGCTCGGCACGCAGTCCCTGCTCCAGAGTGCGTTGGACACCGGGATCGAGCGGTTCGTACATGTATCCACCGATGAGGTCTACGGGTCGATCGACGAAGGGTCGTGGTCTGAAGACCATCCTCTCCTGCCAAACTCGCCATACGCGGCCTCCAAAGCAGGCTCCGACCTGATCGCTCGCGCCTATGCGCGGACCCACGACTTAGATGTCAGGATCACCCGGTGCTCCAAAAACTACGGCCCCCACCAGTTCCCGGAGAAAGTGATCCCGCTATTCATCAGCAACCTGATGGACGGTCAGAAGGTTCCGCTGTACGGCGACGGGTTGAACCAACGCGACTGGCTTCACGTTGACGATCACTGTCGCGGTATTCAACTCGTGCTGGATGGCGGCAA
Source organism: Actinomycetes bacterium (assembly GCA_022600255.1). Classification (GTDB taxonomy): domain Bacteria; phylum Actinomycetota; class Actinomycetes; order S36-B12; genus JAHZKU01. The sequence continues at coordinate 691 of JAHZKU010000113.1, forward strand.
GGCTGGTGAGGTCTACAACATCGGCGGCGGCACCGAACTTTCCAACAAAGCGCTCACCGAGCGATTGCTAGCCGCAATGGACTTGGACTGGGACATGGTGCAACCGGTTGCGGATCGGCTCGGGCACGACCGCCGGTACTCAGTGGACATCAGCAAGATCAGCAACGAGCTCGGTTATGCACCGCAGGTTGACTTCCAGACTGGCCTCGCCGAGACAGTGGACTGGTACCGCAACAACCAGGATTGGTGGCGTCCACTGAAAGGCAACGAAGAGTGACGGCCTGGCTCATCGTCGGGAGCGCGGGACAGCTCGGCCAAGACCTGCAACGGGTGCTCGCCCCCACGTCGGCTGAGGTGACAGCTCTAGACCTTCCGGACATCGATATCACCAACCCGACCTCGGTGGCGGCGGCGCTCACGACCTACCGACCTGATTACGTTGTGAATGCCGCCGCCTACACGGCCGTGGATGCTGCTGAAGAAGACGAGGCAACGGCTCAACGCGTGAACGCGGTTGGGCCGGCTGTGTTGGCCCAGGCTTGTGCCGACCGGCAAGACACATGGCTGGTCCAAGTCAGTACGGACTATGTGTTCTCCGGTGAGCGATCAACGCCGTACCCCGAGGACGCGGAGCCAAATCCCCAGTCGGCCTACGGCCGGACCAAACTCGCGGGCGAACTGGCCGTGCGGGAGCTGCTGCCCGACCGGTCCTACATCGTGCGAACCGCCTGGCTGTACTCCGAACACGGCGGGAACTTTGTGAAAACGATGCTACGCCTGGAGCAGGCCCACAGCACTGTCGCAGTGGTTTCGGACCAACTGGGCCAACCGACATGGAGTTGGGACTTGGCAAACCAGATCGTGACTCTGGTTGCGTCACATGCGCCCGCCGGGGTTTACCACGGCACAAGTAGCGGCCAAACGACATGGCACGGCTTCACTCAGGAGATCTACCGACTCCTTGGTGAGGACCCAACCCGGGTGAACGCCACCACTACGGATCAATTTCCCAGGCCCGCGCCGCGGCCAGCCAATAGTGTGCTGGGGCACGCGGGTTGGGAACGGATTGCCGTTGCTCCCATTCGCCCCTGGGATGAGGCGCTGGCCGAAGCGTTGCCTAGGATCGTTGCGGCTGGTGTCGGGCAGGAGTCGGACACCTAACTCCTACATCTGAGCACGCTTGGAGCTGAGCCCCTACAACTGCGAACGAAACCCCTGCACTTTTCCATAATCCGGCAGCAGGCCCTGTGCTGCTGCTTCAGCCAGGCTTGGCGCCGCCGCGTCCTTGCTCGACAGAGCCACGTCTGCAGCAGGCACTTGCCAGTCAATCCCCAACGCGGGATCCAATGGGTTTATCTCGTGTTCTCCGGTGGGACTGTACTGCGCACTACACAGATACATCACCGTCGCGCCCGATTCTAGTGCCGCGAACCCATGGCCCAAACCCTCAGACAGGTACACCGATCGCCGATGCTTGGTATCGAGCACGACTGAGGTCCACTCTCCGAATGTGGGAGAGCCCACCCGAATGTCCACGATGACGTCTAGGACGGCTCCCGACAGGCAGGTGATGTACTTGGCCTGCCCCGGCGGCAAATCTGCAAAGTGAATCCCCCGCACGGTGCCGGCTGCGGACACCGAACAGTTCGCCTGGGCCAAGCTCAGATCGTGCCCAACGGACTCGTGGAAGCGCGTCTGCTTGAATACCTCGAGGAAGACGCCGCGATCGTCGCCGTGCTGCTTTGGCGTGATTGCCCAAGCCCCTTCGATGGAAAGGGGTGTGATGTCCATTTCGGCTCCTTGCGTACTGGCGTTCGACCCGGGAGACAGCCTAGCGGGGTTGGTCAGGCTCGCTTCCCGCGACGGCATCTGCTGAGGGTATCCAGAAGGTGACCGGCCGGCTCAACTCGAAAATGGCTTGCATTCCTTAGACTTGCGGTTGAGGAGCCTCATGCGCTGGCTCTAATACCTACATCCGCCCAGACAGCTCTCATCAACTATGACGGTCGGGCAGGGCATAATGACCCAGAGCGTGACGCGAGGGAGTGGTCAGATGAAGATCGCCATAGTGCACAGTTTCTATCGATCCGATCAGCCCAGCGGTGAGAACATTGCCGTCGCTGAGCAGATGCGGTTGCTTCGCCAAGCCGGTCACGAAGTGCTGTTGGTACAAGCCAACTCAGACAATATCCGCAACACCCCCTCTGCAAAGGTGCGGGTTGCCGTTGACGTCGCGCGAGGCGAAGGGCTGGATCCCAGCGAGTCCCTACGTGCGTTCCGTCCCGACGTGGTCCACCTTCACAATCTGTTTCCCAACATCGGTGAGAGGTGGTTGTCGACTTGGCCTGGCCCGATTGTGACAACCCTGCACAACTTTCGCCTCTCCTGCGACAACGGTCTACATCTGCGTGACGGCCGGGTCTGCTTCGACTGCGACATCCACCGCTGGTCGGGGCTGCGGCACCGGTGCTACCGCAACTCGGCACTGGCCACACTGCCAGTTTCCTGGCGGAATAGGCTCGATCCCACGCGACGCCCACAGATCAAGTCAGCGGCAGCGGTTGTAGCCTTGTCTCCTAACGCTGCGGACGTATTTCGGCACTGGGGCGTGGCCCAAGACCGAATCCATTTGATTCCACACTCCGTTCCCGAGGTAGCAGGGGCTTCCGGGCCGCAACCAGCCCACACTCCGGCTGGAGAGCCGAACCTTGAGCGCGCCTCGGCAGTTGGCCCTCCCCAAGCAGCGCGTCCGGGTTCGCGAAAAGGGCCTAGGAATCGGTGGTTGATGTTCGGGCGCTTGTCAGGGGAGAAAGGCCTGGCGTCTCTGGTGGAGCTCTGGCCGATAGAGCACCAACTGGATATCGTCGGCGACGGTCCCCTGGCTGATCAGCTTAGGGCCATCAGCCCAGCGTCGGTTCATTTGCTAGGCGGTGAGCCGCGCTTGGAGCTCCTCACACGCCTCAAGGATTCCCAGTATGCGGGCGCTGTTTTCGCGGGAAAAGCGATCGAAGGTGGCTACACGCTGGCCGCTGTTGAGGCCATGGCAGCCGGCCTCCCACTGATCACTGAAACCAGCTGCGCTGCCTCTCAGCTGGTGCGGCAATACGGTTGCGGCGTGGAGTTTGACCCAACATGTGGGTCGCTCGAAGCGGCGCTAGAGCAGTGCTCGGCGAACCACACCGACTACGCGGGCGCTGCAATCGCCGGGTTCAAATCCAACTTCACGCAAGAAGTCTGGCTAGAACGAATGCAGGGGCTCTACGACAAGGTCACTGGTTGAGGGCCGAGGACAAGTAGTTGCGCGAGCGTCACCCGTTGTCGCAGACGGTTGCCACCGCTGAGCTGAGAAGAGTCCGAACTCAGTAAGCGCCTTTTCCGGATAGTACTGCCTTAGCCGTGCGCAAGAAGATCAGGAAATCCATCGTCAAGGACCAGTTCTCCACATAATAGAGGTCAAGCGCGACAGACTCTTCCCAGTCCAAATCAGACCGCCCCGAGACCTGCCACAACCCGGTCATGCCAGGTTTGGCCAAGTGTCGGCGATGATCATCCTTGTGGTACAAATCCACGTCATCCTTGGGATGTGGCCGCGGCCCCACCAGGCTCATTTCACCACGGACCACATTCAGTAGTTGCGGGAACTCGTCCAACGAGTAGCGTCGCAGAATATGACCAACCCGAGTGACCCGGGGATCCTTGGTCATCTTGAATGTCGCAGAATCACCACCCTGCGCCTCGCGCAGGTCCTCTCGTTGCTTGTCGGCGCCCGCGCACATTGTGCGGAACTTGAAACACTTGAATCCAACACCGTCGCGGCCGATCCGTGTCTGGGTATACAGCGCACCCCCACGTGATTCCAGCCGAATGATCAGCCCGATCAGCAACAAGGGGATTGCCAGAACCGCCAGCAGGAACAGCGATCCGAACAGATCGATCAGACGCTTGATGAGTCGCGCTGGGCCGGAGAAGCGGGGCATCTCGACCCGGACCAGCGGGAGACCTTCGACAGGCTGGATGGAGAGGCGCGGCTCAGCGACCTGCGACAAGGACGGCTCAATGAAGAAGGTCAGGTCAGTTGCCTCCAGCGCCCAGGCGAGTTTGCGGGCCCAGGTCGGGTCTGATTCGTTGCTTGGGGCATAAAGCAGCGTGTCTGCATTTGAAAGGGTGGCCCGATCCACGACCTCCTCGGGTGTTACATCGGGTTCCGCACAGCTATCAAGGAAGCCGACAGGTTCGAACAGGCCGTCGGTTCCAGCCAACTCATTGGCGATGTGTTTCTGGGACTCGGGCCCAGCCACCACAAAAACACGGTGGAAAGCTGGTCCCCGCTGCAATCGACGTCGCAACCACCGCCGCATGATGTGTCGACTGGCCAGCAGGAGCCCAGTGCCCAGCACCGCAACAGCCAGCAGGAACCCGCGGCCGTGGGTCGCGCCGAGGAAGAAAGCGAGGCCGGCCGCCAGCACTGCTGTCCAAAGCCCTGACAGGAATACGCGCCGATACTCCTCCGGGCCATCCCCCAGGATTGCGGACTGGCGGCTCTGAAGTTTCCAGAGCATGACCGGCCAGAGAAAGACCACCAGAGTAACGACCAAGAGCCGCTCGTAACCGGCGGCCACGAAATCGCTACCGCCCCAGCCAAGGGACAGCGCCACCACAAGCGAGAGTGAGATGACCAAGACGTCGACGAGCACAAGAATGCGCAGGTGTCTACGAGGTCGCACTGGCGAAGGCTCAGGGCCAGAGGAACCCTCCTTACCTGCTACGGGGTTTTTCGCGTTGCGTGATGACGCCGCCGAGACCTCTGGTTCTTCAGCACGTGGCTGGAACCGCGCAACTGAGGGGTCCATCTTGGCGGCGTGATGGCCTAGCGGAGGCTGAACAGTCATCCCAATCAGCCATTCCCGAGCTTCTGAAACCAATCAACTGTTGTCCGCAGCCCCTCTTGCAGCGGCACCGTCGGCTTCCAGTCAAGTTCCTGCATGGCTAGGGCAATGTCGGGCTGGCGCTGCGTGGGGTCGTCCTGAGGAAGCCCTTCGTACCGTACCTTAGCGTCGCCACCCGTAAGTTGAATCACCCGATTTGCGAGTTCGGATACCGAAATCTCATCCTGACTACCCAAGTTAATTGGGCCGGTGACATCTTCATTCGTCGCCATCATCGCGACGAGTGCGTCAATAATGTCTGACACGTAGCAGAACGAGCGCGTCTGGCTTCCGTCTCCGTAGATGGTGAGGTCTGCGTGCGCGAGCGCTTGGGAAACGAAGTTGGAAACAACGCGCCCATCGTCCGGCTTCATCCTAGGCCCGTAAGTGTTGAACAGCCGCACGACCTTCGTTGCCAGGTTGTGCTGCCGACGATAGTCAAAAAAACAGCGTCTCAGCGCACCGCTTGCCCTCGTCGTAACAGGATCTAACGCCAATCGGGTTTACGTTGCCCCAATAAGACTCTGGCTGAGGGTGAACCGTGGGATCACCGTATACCTCGGACGTTGAAGTCAGGAGGATCCTGGCACCAGTACGCTTGGCCAACCCGAGCACATTGATGGAACCCAGAACGGACGTTTTCGTCGTCTGCACTGGGTCACGTTGATAGTGGACCGGGGAGGCCGGACACGCGAGATGGTAGATTTCGTCGACTTCGACGAACAGCGGGAACGTGATGTCATGCCGCAAGAATTCGAAACGCGGATTGTCCAACATGTGGTGGATATTGGCTCGCGTCGAAGAGTAGAAGTTATCTACACAGAGCACCTCGGCGCCGTCGGACAACAGACGATCACAAAGGTGTGAACCGATGAAGCCGGCACCGCCGGTGACCAAGACTCGGTGGCCCCCCATCGATCCCATCTGCGTCCCTCCTAGCTGAACGTCCGCCAGCCACAACCCTGTCAATCTCAGCCCGACGTCCCTTGACGCCCGTCCCAATCTACCTAAGCTCAGGTCGAAGTCACACCGAAGTGTAACGAATTCTTGCGCTGGGGTGGACACTGCCGCGGACTTCCTCGTCCCGGCATGAACCTACCGAAAACCCGCGAGCCGCCCAGAGTGGACAACCGGCCTGCTGTCACGCGCCCCACTCACGGTTGGATCGGTCCCAAACCTTCCCCTATTTGGGCGAGTCCTGCGAGCTGAAGACCGACGAAGACGCTCCCTCGCAACAACATCTGCGCCAGAAATGACTGCTACGAACCCGGGGGCCCAGAGTCCGTCGCCAGATGCGCAACGAGCCGCTTGCTGGCGGGAGGGTGCAGACTG
>JAHZKU010000114.1 GCA_022600255.1 Actinomycetes bacterium
AGCTCTGGTACCAGGGCGTCACGGTTGTGGTCGCCAGTGGTAATGATGGCAAGGGCGAAGTGTCCTCACCGGCATCTGATCCATTGCTGTTGGCCGTTGGTTCGGTGGACGAGAACGACACCGGCGAACGCAGCGACGACCGTGTGGCGGACTTCTCGGCCTACGACCGCACCTTCGGATCCATCCGACCTGACGTGGTCGCTCCAGGCGTTTCCTTGGTGTCGCTACGCGCACCGGGATCCATCGCGGACGCTGAAAACCCCTCGGCGCGCGTCCAGGACAAATACTTCAAGGGCACCGGCACGTCGATGTCGGCCGCCTTAACCTCGGGTCTGGTAGCTGGGCTTATCTCCGAACGCAGCAGCCTGACACCTGATGAGGTGAAGCGGGTGCTCATGGACAGCGCCTATGACACCAAGGAGTTGAAGCGCAGCAAGGGCGCCGGCGCGGGCGGAGTCGATCTGGCCACGGCCCTCAACACCGACGTCGCCGATACCAAACCACTGAAGAACAAGAAGGCCGATGCGACACGAGGCCCGAGTGAGTCGGACGCCGCCGCCTGGGCCGCCTTTGGGGAAGCGTGGGATTCCGGAGACTTGCGGGCGGCGGTGGCCGCGTGGGTGGAGATGACACCCCAGACGCGACGCTGGGCCGCTGATGCTTGGTCCCTGAGCGTGCTGATGCGTTCGCTCACCATGGACGAGGGCGACTTTGAAGGCCGCCGCTGGGCCGGACGACGGTGGGCAACACAGGATTGGCAGGGTCGCCGCTGGGCCACCGATGACTGGGTCGGGCGCCGCTGGGCGGACGTCAACTGGGACGGACGTCGCTGGGCCGAGGACAACTGGGAAGGTCGCCGCTGGGCCGGACGCCGCTGGGCCGCTGATGACTGGCTAGCCTTCGCCTGGACGCTGCGCGCAGATCCGGACAGCGACAAGATCAAGTCCGAATGGGCCCAGGACGAGTGGGAAGGCCGCCGTTGGGCGGGTCGCCGCTGGGCCGCCGAGGACTGGGCAGGCCGCCGCTGGGCCGCAGATGCCTGGGACGGTCGCCGCTGGGCTGACTACCAGTGGGATGGGCGCCGTTGGGCGGGTCGCCGCTGGGCTTCGGACAGCTGGGATGGCCGTCGTTGGGCTGACCTGGCTTGGGAAGGTCGGCGCTGGGCTAACGAAAACTGGACCGGACGACGTTGGGCCGTGACAGTCTGGGGGTCGTAACAACTACGAGGACCCAGATTGACCCAGTCGCTTGAGCAGAGCGGCGACGACGGCAGCCAGACAACCGGACAGCCTCCCGCCGCCGACAACGTGGATCGCGATACCCGCGCCACGGTCGCGATCGCCGTGATCGCTGGTTTGATCGCAGTTGCGCTGGTCAGCGTGTGGACAGTAACGCAACCGCTGGCGGATCACGCGCTGACATTGTCCACCGGCTGGTACTACCTCGGATTCCTGCTCTTGGCGATCGGCGCGGAGATCGTCTACGTGCCACTGCGGCACGGAGACACCCACGAGGAACTGACTTTCTTTGAGATTCTCCTACTCATCGGCGTCCTGATCTTCCCACCCGTCTTGGCGTTGACGATCCCGCTGATCGGCTACGCTCTGGCGGGCGTGATCTTGCGGGTGGATCTGCGCAAGCTGCTGTTCAACTTGGGCTCTTACGCAGTGTCCAGCTCGATCCTGATCTTGGTTTATGGGCTCTTCTCCGATCCCACCGCACAGTTCAGTGCCCAATCCATCCTGGCGCTCCTGCTGGGAGCCGCGCTGTTCGCCAGCGTAAATCTGGGAATGTTGGCCTGGATTCTAAACGTCGACCAAGGGGTGCCCGTTAAGGAGTTCCTGCGCCAGGAATGGGTGTTGTCGGCCATCATGGCGATCGGCAGCGTCGGTGTGGCCGCGACCGTGGTTGCGTTGGCCACCTACACCCCGGTCTTGGCCCCGTTCGTCCTGCTGCCGGCGGCAGCCCTTTGGTACGCCTATCGCTCCAGCGCCGCGCAAAGCGAATCAGCCGAACGCAACCGCTGGATCGTGGACTTCACTGCAGCCGTGGCCGAGCCCGGTACGCAAGACGAGGTCGTGCCCGCGGTCGCTCATGCCCTGCGCCAAGTGTTCAACGCGGACGACATTCGCGTGGTCCTGGCCCACACCACCTACGCGAGCAGCACGCCGGGTGCCCGGCTAGCTCCGACACCGCGCACTTCCGCTGATGCCGAAATTGCCAGACTTGGCGAGGCCGGGCCAACTCCAATCCCAGCGGCGTTGTTGCCACCCAACTGGAACTCAGGGGTGTTGGTGACAATCACGTTGGCGGGGCCAGACACCGGTGCCGTGCTGCTCGGTGGCACCGAAACGATCAATAGCGTGCAATCCGCCCTGCCTTGGGCACGCGGGGCCTGGCGGTTGCAGGATGTGGATGCCCCGGTGTTCCAAGCGCTTTCGACCGCTTTCGCCAGCGCGTTGCGGGCCAGCGAGAACCTCATGGCGCTGATTGAGGAATCGGCGAAGCTCTCCACTGTGGTGGACTACGCGTCCGATGGCATCGCAGTCCTTGACCCCGCCGGGTCTATCCAGATGTGGAGCCCGGCGATGGTCTCAATCACGGGGATCTCTGCGGAGGCCGCATTGGGAACGCTCCCGCGAGTCGAGAGGTCGACCACGATCGCCGAGGGCACGGGCGACGCTCAGATCTTGATGCACTTCCAGAGCCTGGCGCTAGCCGCAGCGGTCGCCAGCGCAGACGCGTCAGTTGGTGTTGATGTCGGCCCCAGAACTCACCATGAACTTGACCTCCCGATTCAGCGAGCAGATGGTTCAGAGCGCGACCTCAACTTAGCCGTAGCCTGGATCGCTGAAGACGG
>JAHZKU010000115.1 GCA_022600255.1 Actinomycetes bacterium
GGGTGGGTGTGGGCGTTGGCGTTGGTGTTGGTGTTGGGGTGGGCGTCGGGGTGGGAGTGGGCGTTGGGGTGGGAGTGGGCGTTGGGGTGGGAGTGGGCGTTGGGGTGGGTGTGGTCGTTGGTGTGGGGGTGGGTGTGAGCGTTGGGGTGGGTGTGGTCGTTGGTGTGGGCGTTGGGGTGGGTGTGGTCGTTGGTGTTGGTGTTGGTGTTGGTGTTGGGGTGGGCGTCGCGGTCGGCGCCAGCGGATCTGGGCCGATGACCACCGTTGCCGATGCAGCGTCTTGGCCGGTAACTGTCAGGGTGGGGCCGTTGGGCAGTTGGATCGCTTGGCCAATAGGAAGCCCCAAGTGGCTGACCGTCTGCCCCGATTCCATTGGCAGTTGCATCAGGTAGTTCTGCCCAACCGCACAACCATAGGGGCCGGAGTTACTCTGCAGGCACTCGTATTGCACATGCACGCCGACCCAGTTGCGATTACCCAGATAGCTCGTTTCGCTGAGATACCGACTTGGCGGGTCGTAGGCGCGGGCGTAGGCCCGGTCCGGTTGGTAGCTGATGACGTATTGGCCGCGAGTATTCCGCGAGTCCGGGATCGTCACAACCGCATCCGTGTCCCTAGAGTCCACAGCGGGTATTGCGTAGGTCTGGTCGTACTGACCAGGTGTCGCGGTCAGGAGGCCGAGCCTTTTGAGACCGACGGGGCCGATTCGCCAGTTGATCTGTTCCAGCGACTGTCCCATCACAGACAGGATGTGGCCGTATTCGCTGATATCAGAATCAAGTGGATGGGTTGGTGTTGCCAGCGTTGAGTTTTCCGTCGGGCTTTCCGCAGTGCTGTCATGGCGCAAGCCGAGGTTGTGACCCACCTCGTGCGCAAAGATCATGCGGTCCTGCGGAGACTGCCACCAATAGTCGTTCTGATTTTCTTGCGACCAAACGCCGTTCATATGAATCCCGCTGGCCCCAATCCAAGCCTGGCCAGCATAGCTGCAGTCCGCGATATCAGGGGTCACGTAGACCTCGATCAGATCGTCGGCGGCCGCACCTGGCTGCAAGACGCCGAGCTGGGAGTCTGCGTAGGATTGCACGCCGCTCAACGATGGGCAACTCTCTGCAGCCACGGTCATGCTGGGGACAGCATGGCTAGCAGCAAGCGCAAAGGTGAGCGCGCCAGCGGTCTGCTGCTGATATCGGGTGTTGAGTTCAGCGACCATGTCCGTGTTGGCTTGGGGTGTCACAGGGGATGGCGCGCCGTTGACAGGCACCGCGACAACGGCCACGTCGTAGCGGTATGGCTCATCAGCGAACGTGCCGATGTCACCGTTCCCCGACTTCGGCACGGCCAAGGGCTCCATGCCTGCTGGGGGGTCCAAGTGATCGACTGCAGACGTATCCGGGGTCGCGTCGATCCCGTCTGATTCCGGTGGTCCCTCAGCGCGGGAGGCAGCAAGTGGGGTAAGAAAGGTGGCCAGCAGGGCAATCACCAGACCTGCGGCGATAGCCACCCGATTGCCCGATTCCGAAGCCGCCCGCACTTGATCAGCCTAGTTGCGCCTCGAGGGTAATCGCCGGTGCGCACACCCGATTGGGTGACACCCGCGCAGCGGTACTCTCGCCGTCGCGGGGTTCGGATTGCTCCGAGGCTTGGGTTGTCCGCGGGGCTCCAATCATGGTCAGGAGCGGACTCGACCTCGCTCAACCGGATTGGGATCTGATACGACCTCGCCGGCTAGCAGGGCTTCCTCTTGAGCCGCTGCGGGTGTCGCTGAAGGAATTGCTGGCACTCCCAGAGTCTGCCTGGCCTCGGTGAGGTTCTGCTCCATGATCGGCCACCAGTCCCAATTCAGGTATAGATCGGTGGAGGTCGCGGCCCCCCGTTCGATCGCGGAGAAGTAAGATTCCGGTTCGAAGTTGCCCTGACCAGTGGTGATTCCCTTGTCGATTGTCATGCCCACCTGCCACTGGAACAGGCCAAACATCAACCCAGACACCGGATGCAAGCTCTGGAACCCAGATTGAGCGGCCGTCACCAGTAGTTCGCCAGCCAGCGCAGTGCTGTATCCAAATAAGACGTGCGCCATGTCGTGGGGCACGATGAACCGCTCGGGGAGTCCGTGGCGTTCGCCGGGCAGCGGAAATCCGTTACGGTCGTAATGTAGCCAGAAGGCGCGCCCGACCGTGCCGTCGGGGAGTTTCTCGAGGGATTCGTACTTTCCGGCCACGTTCGCGTCGGTGTCCCACCCGAAGCCATCAGAGATCATCTCGCGGGTGAATGCCAGCGTTCCTTCCTGGGTGCGACCATACGCATCCTTGCGCAAGATGTCGTATCGCATCCGCATCAGGTGATGGCGGCCTGCTAAATCCAGGTCGGTCACGAAATCCGCCTCAACGTGCAGATCCTCGGCCAGATTGGCTACGGCTGAGAAGGTGCTTTGCTGATACGTGCCGCTCAAGAAGGGCAGGATGCTGGCCAGCCGCACGCACAACTCTCGGGCTGCTGCGGAGCCAAGTGTGGTTGGCGTGGAGTCCAGCGGAGGCACGGGCGACTGCCCAGCCAGTACATGGCTGTTGATTGCAGCTATGGTGCTGGCGAGGGCTGGTTGGGGAACCGCCACCTGGTTGCCGAGGTTGTTCAGGGTCGCCAGGATTGCCGTTGCCTCGCCAGGCGTTAGCTCGGCCCGCCACGGCGATCGTTCCTTGGTCATGTTCGGTCGCCCGCGCCGCTATTCAGCAGCGATCTTCCAGTTCGCCCGCATCGCTGCATCGGGCACGCTGGGGTTGGTCTTGTTAGCGAAGTCCAGCATCACGATGTTTACCGGCAGGTTGTCCTTAAAGCGCCAGTCGGTGACGACATCGGCAATACCGTTGTTGACCGGTTTTGCGTAGGCCTTCAATGAGCATCCGGACGTCGGGTTAAAAATGCACTGCGCCTGGGTTCCGGCTTGGATCGAAAGTTGCAGTTGGCTCACGTACAGCTGGCACCATTGCCCTTGCCCATCCAAGCACGGGTCTTGGCCGGCTTGTTTGGCCTCTCGTTGCTGCAGCCAGCCCTCGTTGTCCAGCAGGCTGACTTGTGGATCTTCGGTGTTGGGCCACAGTGAAATGAGCGCCGCATCGCGGGATCGATAACAGGGCCGATCCGGCATCACGCCATCGGGAAACAACACGAGCAGGTTGCGTTGTGCGCGCCACGCTCGTTTGATCGGAACCCCGGTACCGAGCTTGTTATCGGCAGTGGAGATCTTGTTGCTGGACCACGCCGCACTGCAAATACTGTCGTTCTTGCCTGGCGCATACTTACGCAAGAGGCGGTCAAAGGCGTTGATGTAGTAGTCCTGCACGAAGCTGTCGCCAGTCAGGTCGGTGTGTTGAAAGTCCAAGATCACTTGTTCGCGGGGGTGATCACGCGCGAACCGTTGCACCTGTTCGAGACCCTTGGTGAGCTTCTGGGAAACCACGTTGTGGTGGAGCACGAGCGGTACGCTCGTCGGATCCGTCGCCGGTGGGATCGGGGCCCCGGAGTCTGGCAACTGCTTGGCCTCGGGCACGCCGACGCGCAGATCCAAGTATCGATTGCCTGCGGTGAGCTGCTTGCCCAAGTTCTTGCCTTGTGCACGCGCCAGTTTGGCGACTGCACAAGCGTTGGCATCAACGAGGGGCTGCAGATTGGCCGCGGCCGAAATGAGCTTGGTGGGACACGGCGCCTTAACATCAATCTTCGAACTGCCCGAGTCATGTGATCCGGGAATCAGCATCTCGGACAACGTGGTCTTGGGTGCAGACCGGTATACGACGTCCATCCAATCGGCCACCGGGCAAGCCAGTCCGTCCCAGCCTTGATCCTGGTAGAGCCGCCAAGAGACCAGATTCTGCTGGGACTTCGTCGCCTTGGCCGCGTTCTTGGCGTAGTAGCGACCGCCGTAGTTGCGCCATTGCTTGCTCGTGAGCCCGTAAGACCCGTAGTGACCGCTGCCGTTGTCTCGGTTGTAGCGATTTCCGGACTGGCAGCGCCGAATCTCCTTAGTGGCCTCCTGCTTGGCCCACTTCTTCGCCTTGCGCTTTTCGGTGGCTGTGTTGTTGTCCTGGGCAGAGACTTGCGGATCATCGGACGGTTCGGCTGCACCGGCTGTGCCTGGCACGAACCCGATAGCGATCAACAAAGCGGCCACGGCCGCTACTGCGAACCCGGGTGTGGCCCGACGACTGGCGCGGATTGACATGGGCACCTCCGATGTTGACCCTAGACGCACGCGTGGCCGGAGGGGATACCACTGGCCCCGATCAGGTGAATTGTCGCGATAGCGGGCAGTCGCGGCGTCACGGCGTGCCAATGACGGACGTCATCAGCAGCACTGCGGTGCCTCAACAAGGGTGGTGCCGGTCGTTGGGCGAAATCTGGAAATAGATCCCGGCCTAGGGCGCGTCCGGGTATTCACTTGGTGCCGCGTACCAGCCGTTCGGCCAGGTCTCGGCTTCCCAGACGTCGGCTGGGTCATTGAATGGGGTGATCTCGACCCGGTCAATCTCCAACACGGTTGCGTCAAAGTTGGGATCACCCGCCCAGCCCACGCGTGGCTCGCGCTCACCGTCGATCCGTTCGGTGAATCCTGATGCCGGGAACCAAAGGCCGATCCAGAACCGTGCGCCGCGGTAGGGGATGTTGTCTTGCCCGTAGCTTGAACCTTCGTGGCGGTAGACCTCTTCACCGTCTAAGGTCCAGATCACGCGACCGGCTTGGGTGTCGCTGCCCGAATGCCATTCAATTCCGAAGTCGTGAAACTTCCCGTCAGCCACACTCTGGCCAAAATCGACTCGACCCGGATGGTGGGCGCCTTCGCCGCCGAACTTGCCACCCCAAGTGTTGGCCCGGCCGTTTTGGTAGCTGATGGGGTCGTGCATGGTGCCGTTGGACAGATCAGTCGGGAACTCCCAATCGATCTCGGTGTTGCGGATTCGGTTGGGTTCGTCCCAATACCCCGGTTCGCTGGGGAATTTCTCGATGTAGTGGAAGGACCAGAACGCGGAGAC
>JAHZKU010000116.1 GCA_022600255.1 Actinomycetes bacterium
CTCGCGGGGTAGTGGCGCTTCACGACAGACTGCAGTTCACTAAGACGGGTTCGGGCTCTAGGACGATCCCGAACTTCTTGTCCACGGCTTGCCGGATTTCGTCGGCCAACTGCAGCACCTCAGCGGCGCTGGCCGCGCCCGGATTGGTGATCGCCAGCGTGTGCTTGGTGGACAACTGCGCGTTGCCATTTCGATAGCCCTTCGTGAAGCCTGCGTTCTCGATCAGCCACGCCGCGCTGGTCTTCACGCCGGTTGTGCCAGGGTACTGCGGGGCTTCAGGCGGTAGCTGCTCGGCAGCCTTGGGGCTCAGAATCGGGTTGGTGAAGAACGAGCCAGCGCTGCGGGAATCAGCGTCGTTCGCGTCGAGCACCATGCCCTTTCTGCGCCGTAGGGCAAGCACCGCATTCCGTGTTGCTCCCAGTGGTGCTGTTTCCCCCTGGGATACAGATAGTGCCTTCGCCAACTCGGCGTATGCGATGGGTTGGGACCGCGATGTTTGCCTCAGGGCAAACGTCACGTCGAGCACCACAAAGCGCCCGGGCGTGTCCTTGAAGAGGCTCGTGCGGTACCCAAAACGACACTCGGCAGAGGTGAGCTGCTGCGGCTGCTGCGTCAAGCGGTCGTAGACGTGCACGCTGCGAATGACGCTGGCAACCTCTTGACCGTAAGCCCCCACATTCTGAATTGGGGTGGCGCCGACCAGCCCCGGGATTCCGGCGAGGGCTTCAATGCCGGAAAGGCCAGCGGACACTGCAGTGTCAACGAAGTCCGACCAGTTCTCACCGGCTGCCACGGTGATCGCATCTGAATCGGCCCAGTTGACACCGCGGCTGCGGATCAGCAGTGCGCGCCCGGGCCAGCCGGCATCACCGACCAGCACATTGCTACCCCCGCCTAGCAGCAATAGCGGGTCAGCAGCTTGGTCGGCGGCCGCGACCTCAGCTACTAGGTGTTCGGTGTTGTCCGCGATGACCAGATCATCAGGTGGGCCCCCCACCCCAAGTGTGGTGAGTTCAGCCAGTGGCGTGGGCGCAGGCCCTGGGGCGTGGTCGACTGGATCAGTCAACGAGCTTGGCGATTCTGCTTACGCCTTCTACAAGGTCGGCGTCGCTGAGGGCGTAAGACAACCGGAGGTAGCCCGGCGTGCCGAAGGCTTCACCAGGCACAACGGCCACTTCGGCCTCCTCCAGGATGATTTCAGCCAGTTCCGTTGTGTTCGTGGGGGTCCGGCCCTTGATTTCGGTTCCTAGCAACCCCTTGACAGACGGGTACGCGTAGAACGCGCCTTCCGGAGTTGGGCAGTCCACGCCCGGAATATCGTTAAGCATCTTCACAATCTGCCGGCGGCGCCGATCAAAAGCCGTGCGCATTTCGGTCACACATTGCATATCGCCGGACACTGCGGCCAGGGCGGCTGCCTGGGAAACATTGGCAACGTTGGACGTGGCGTGTGATTGCAGATTCGTCGCGGCTTTGACGATGTCCTGCGGGCCCAGCATCCAACCCACTCGCCAGCCAGTCATCGCGTAGGTCTTGGCGACACCGTTCACCACGATGCAGGTGTTGGCCAGCTCGGGGACCAGCGTGGGCATCGAGCTGAACTCGGTGTCGCCGTAAACCAAGTGTTCGTAGATTTCGTCAGTGATCACCCAGATGCCTCGCTCCACGGCCCACTGTCCGATCGCTTCTACCTCAGCCGGGGAGTACACCGCGCCGGTGGGGTTGGACGGCGACACAAAAACCAGCGCTTTGGTTCGTGGGGTTGTGGCGGCCTCAAGGGCTTCGACCGAGGCACGAAATCCGGTGGACTCGTCGGTCATGACAATCACGGGTTCGCCGCCCGCAAGCCGGATGGACTCAGGGTAGGTCGTCCAGTATGGGGCCGGCAGTAGCACCTCGTCGCCTGGATCCAGGAGGGCCGCGAATGCGTTGTAGAGGGCCTGCTTGCCGCCGTTGGTGACCAGTACTTGGTTTGGCTCGACGATGTAACCAGAATCTCTGGCCGTTTTGGTCACCAGTGCTGCCTTCAGCGCAGGTTGACCGCCCGCGGGGCTGTAACGATGCGACTTGGGATCCTTGGCAGCCTCGATCGCGGCCTGCACAATGTAGTCCGGCGTCGGGAAATCCGGTTCACCAGCCCCGAATCCAATGACGGGCCGACCCGCTGCCTTCAACGCCTTGGCTTTGGCGTCCACAGCCAACGTGGCTGATTCAGTGATGGAACCGATGCGCTGGGAAACTCTTGAGGTTCTTGCCATGTCTCCATCCTGACAGGAATCGCCAGGTTTGCACCAGAGCGCGCCCAACCATCTGGTGCTCACCGAAGGCCACAGGAATACCAGTAGCTCCTGGTACGCCAGGCTGGCTTGGGCCAGGGGCAACTTCCCGTAGGAACCAGGGGCAACAAGACAATCCCGGAACTGCTCGGCGGTGTCATCTGCGCAGAGATTGGACCCTAGGCGAGAAATAGAACTACACTCATGGTTGGTGTAAGCCTCGCGGAAGCGTGCCCTCGTTCTGGGCTACATTGATCAGTAGCAAAGAATTGGTCAGTAGCCCGATCAATGTGCTGTTGCCGTAGGTGCCACGCCTAGGGTCGTAGCTCAATTGGTAGAGCACCGGTCTCCAAAACCGGCGGTTGGGGGTTCAATTCCCTCCGGCCCTGCGGATGCGACGCTGCTAACAAGGTCCAGCAGCGGTTGCAGGGCAAGAATCGGGTGTATCGAGTGGCGGAGGTTGTGTGAGCGGAACCGGAACCGGAACCACAGACGCGGACCGATCGAAGAAGAATCTCTTCGCTCGGTTGTCGTTATTCATCCGCGAGATTGTTGCCGAGCTACGTAAGGTCATCTGGCCGACGCGCAAGGAGTTGATCGCCTACACCGGCGTCGTGCTCGTCTTTGTGTTGATCATGGCGGGCATCATTGCCGCCTACGACTTCATTTTCGGGCGCGGTGTCTTGGCCGTGTTCGGTGGCGACTAGTCGGCCAGCGACAGGACCGGTTCGCTGGCAGGTAGCAGCCAGCGACATCACAGGTTTGGCGGCGACTAGCCGCCATGACGTTTTAGATAGAGAAAGTTGAGTCACAGTGTCCGACACACCGACCCCGGAATCGGCAGAAGCCGAGGCAAAGCTGGAGTCAAGTCCCAGCGTTGATCCCTTCGCAGTCGCCGAGAACGATCCGACTCCGGAGCCAGAGGTGCCTGAGGAGACGCGGGGGGATGAGTATGTCTTTGATCCTGCCAAGACTGTCGACGACGAGTCCCCGGTGCAGGTCACCGAGACCGTCGTTGATGAAACGACCGGCGAAGTCTTAGAGTCTGAGACCGTTGTTGCAGAAACGACTGACGCAGTAGCCGACCAATCCAGCGAGGCGAAGGGTGCCGTCCCTGAGCTGGATGAGCCGGTGGATGAAATGGATCTGCGGGAGTCGCTGATGATGGCGCCCGGAGACTGGTATGTGATCCACTCCTACGCCGGCTATGAGAAGCGGGTAAAGGCCAACCTCGAACGTCGCAGTGAAACGATGAACCAGGAGGACAGCATCTTCCAGGTCGAGGTACCTGAAGAAGATGTGTGGGAGTTCCGCAAGGGCGAAAAGAAGAAAGTGCGCCGCATTAAACTCCCCGGCTACGTTTTGGTTCGGATGGAACTTGATGGGGACAGCTGGGGCGTTGTTCGCCACACGCCTGGCGTCACCGGCTTCGTCGGCAGCGCCAACGACCCCGTGCCGCTGAGCATTGATGAGGTCATCCGCATGCTGCAACCGCCGGAGACGCCGAAGGCCGCTGCAGAGGCCACCGACGACACCCAACCGCAGTCAGGGGAGTCGCCGGCCACGCCGAGCACCCCTGTTGTCACCGATTTCAACGTCGGCGACATCGTCACTGTGATCGATGGCCCATTCGCGACTTTGCAGGCGACGATCTCAGAGGTCATTATTGAGAGTCAGAAGTTGACCGCTGAGGTTGAGTTGTTTGGGCGTGACACTCCTGTCGAGTTGCGATTCGACCAAGTGGAACGCAGCTAGCTGCTCGTTCCCAGTTCAGACATCGGGTTGACCCGATCCACAAGCATTCAGTAATGGAATAGGTAGGAAAAAAGATGGCTCCGAAGAAGAAGGTCGCCGGACTGATCAAGTTGCAGATCCAGGCAGGCCAGGCTAACCCGGCCCCGCCGGTGGGTCCCGCGTTGGGCCAACACGGTGTGAACATCATGGAATTCTGCAAGGCGTACAACGCTGCGACGGAAAACCAGCGTGGCCAGGTAATCCCGGTGGAGATCACGGTCTACGAAGACCGCTCCTTCACCTTCATCACCAAGACGCCCCCGGCTGCCAAGTTGGTGCTCAAAGCCGCTGGCCTGGCGAAGGGATCCGGGGAGCCCCACACCAAGAAGGTCGGCAGCATTACATCGGCCCAGGTGCGTGAGATCGCCGAGATCAAGATGCCCGACTTGAACGCGAACGACGTCGATGCCGCAATGCGAATCATTGAGGGAACGGCGCGCCAGATGGGCGTCACAGTACAAGGCTGAGCTTCGTAACTCGGACGATTCCGGGTTAGGAAGGCACTGGTGCCCTAGGCATCGCAGTGCCGAACCGTGCGGCAGAGTGTCGATGCGGGTGGTAGGGAGTTGCACCTCCGCAAGGTGTTGGCCCCGTTCAACCACAACTGCAAAGGAGAGCAGAAATGAAACGCGGAAAAAACTATCGCAGTGGCGCCGAGCAGATCGACAAGGATCGCGCCTACCCACCCGCCGAAGCGCTCGAACTGCTGAAGGAAACCAGCAAGGAGAAGTTCGACCCCGCTGTGGACGTCGCGGTTCGACTGGCCGTGGACCCGCGCAAGGCCGACCAGATGGTACGCGGAACAGTGAACCTGCCCCATGGCACGGGCAAGACGGCCAAGGTGCTGGTCTTTGCCGCTGGTGAGAAAGCCGAGCAGGCACTGGCCGCTGGGGCCGACTTTGTCGGCAGCGACGACATGGTGCAGAAGGTGTCGGACGGCTGGACCGGATTCGATGCAGCGGTGGCAACCCCGGACATGATGGGTAAGGTCGGCCGCCTTGGCCGCGTTCTGGGCCCCCGCGGCTTGATGCCAAACCCGAAGACCGGCACCGTCACGATGGACGTTGCCAAAGCGGTGGAAGACATCAAGGGCGGCAAGATCGAGTTTCGGGTCGACAAGCACGCCAACCTGCACTTCATGATCGGCCGGGAGTCGTTCTCAGCTGAGGCGCTGCTGGACAACTACCAGGCCGCCATGGATGAAGTTCTGCGACTCAAGCCAGCAAGCGCCAAGGGTCGCTACATCCGCAAGATCGTGGTTTCAACCACCATGGGTCCTGGCATCCAAGTAGAGGGCTAGGGGTCAAGGCGCGGTCGAGCACGGCTTTAAGCCGTCGTTTGCGCCGAACCTGCCCCAACCCGTAGGCTAAGACCAGCCAAAGACCGTCGGCTGCTTCTACTGCGGTAGAAGCCGAAGGCCCAAGATGGGCGACCAACGCAGGTGTGTGACAAGGGTGTTCAATCCCCTCCCGCTCCTCGCGTACGTCGTCCCTGAAGATTCGACACGTGAAGGAGAACCGTGGCAAACGCGGAAAAGACCAAGGCTGTCGCCGAACTCACTGATCAGTTCAAGTCCGCCAGTGGCGCCGTATTGACCGAGTACCGTGGCCTGTCGGTGAGCCAGCTACAAGAATTGCGGCGCTCACTGGGAGAGGCCGCTGACTTTCAGGTCGTGAAGAACACGCTCACGAAGATCGCTGCAGAGAACGCCGGTATTGACGGGTTCTCGGAACTGCTCGTTGGACCCACCGCCATCGCCTTCATCCGTGGCGATGTGGTTGAGGCCGCGAAGAGCTTGAAGACCTTCAGCAAGGACAACGCTGCTCTTGTCGTCAAGGGTGGGGTCTTGGACGGCGCCATCCTCTCTCCGTCCGAACTCGCCCGGATGGCAGACCTAGAGTCGCGCGAGGTGCTGCTGGCGAAGTTGGCCGGCGCCATGAAGGGCTCGATGTCGCAGGCGGCCGCACTGTTTGCTGCGCCGCTTTCCGAGGCAGCGCGGGCGGTAGATGCGCTGCGCGTTAAGCGCGAGGAAGCTGGCGAAACGTTGCCCGCAGCTCCTGAGGCGCAGGATTCCGCTGAATCTGATGCCCCAGCCGCTGATGCGGAATCCACCGAATAAGACTTCTGACCAAGAAGAACCAACGAAACAACCGAAGAAAACACCGAAGGGAAAGCGCCGATCATGGCCAAACTAAGCACAGAAGAACTGATGGATGCGTTCAAGGAGATGACCCTCCTCGAGCTCAGCGACTTCGTAAAGCAGTTCGAAGAAACTTTTGAGGTCACTGCGGCCGCACCTGTGGCCGTCGCGGCTGCTGGTGCGCCAGTAGCGGGTGCCGAGGCCGCTGCTGAAGAGAAGGACGAGTTTGACGTTGTCCTCGAGGCAGCCGGCGACAAGAAGTTGCAGGTCATCAAGGCTGTCCGCTCCCTAACGGATCTGGGTCTGAAGGAAGCGAAGGAACTCGTTGAGGCTGCTCCCAAGCCTGTCATCGAAAAGGCGAACAAGGACGACGCGGAAAAGGCCAAGGCTGCCCTGGAAGAGGCCGGCGCCACAGTGGGCTTGAAGTAACGTTACAGATCACAAGAAGGGGCTGGCTCGGACTCGAGCCAGCCCCTTCTGCTGTCCGAATCCCGCCTGTGACCGCGCGATTCTTGTGACGATACGGCGGCGTCCACGTTCCGGCTTGAGCACGCCGACATTACCCACAAGTTGGCCTAATCGGCTTGACTCCGGCCTCTCCGGTGGCCAGTATCGGGGTACGCAGTTGTTCGATACCGGCTCGTGGCCTTGGGTAGCTCCGGGACTGAACCGGCTGGTTTGGGTAACTGGACTGAGTCGTTCGGGCAACGCGACATGGCCCGGCTAAGCCTCGGACGTCGTATTTGACACCGGGGTGTTTACTTATGCGCGCAAGCAGGCTATCGTTATGAATTACGCCTCCTTATCAAATAAGCCCCCGGCTACAACTATGCCTTGAGACTGCTTCTCTCAGTGCCTCCCGGAAGTCCTGGAGACCTGCAAAGGGATGAAGTCTCAAGCCGCGCTAGGTGTAGAGGTAGTCGGTGCCCCAGAAGGGGAAATGGCTCGGGTAGTTGGTGACTGGTGACCACGCGCGTGTCTTGTGGAAGGACACTTCTTGACCGCCACGCATTCAGATGCTCAGGTACTGGGGACCGATCGGGTCTCCTTCGCAAAAATCCGGGAACCCCTGGAGGTTCCCGACCTTCTGGCTCCCCAGATGGACTCTTTTGACTGGCTTATCGGCAACGAGGCTTGGCAAGAGCGGGCCGAGATTGCCGCTGAGGAAGGGCGCGACGACGTCCCTCAGAAGTCAGGCATGGAGGAGGTCTTCGAAGAGATCGGTTCGATCGAAGATAACCAGGGCAACATGTCCCTGTCCTTCAAGGACCATCACTTCGAGCCACCGAGTGTTTCGGTGGACGAGTGCCGTGAGCGGGATCTCACGTATTCGGCGCCGCTGTTCGTGACGGCGACGTTTGAGAACCGGGAAACCGATGTCAGCATGTCCCAGACCGTGTTCATGGGGGATTACCCCTTGATGACGGACAAAGGCACCTTCATCATCAACGGCACCGAGCGTGTTGTTGTCTCGCAGTTGGTGCGTTCTCCTGGCGTCTACTTCGAGTCTTCGGTCGACAAAGCCACCGACAAAGACCTCTACGTGGCTCGCGTGATCCCGGGCCGTGGTGCCTGGTTGGAGTTCGAGATCGACAAGAAGGATCTCGTTTCGGTACGCCTGGACCGCAAGCGCAAGCAATCGGCCACCACCCTGCTGAAGGCCCGCGGCTGGACAGCAGAGCAGATCGCCGAGCGATTCGGCGATTACCCCGCCATGATGGCGACCCTGGAGAAAGATACGGTCACCACCCAGGACGAAGCACTGCTGGACATCTACCGCAAGATGCGTCCGGGCGAACCGCCGTCGGTGGATGCTGGCCGCAACCTGTTGGAGAACTACTACTTCAACCCGAAGCGCTACGACCTAGCCAAGGTGGGTCGTTACAAGGTCAACAAGAAGTTGGGTCTGGAGCTCCCCGCCGACGAGACTGTCCTGACCGATGAGGACATCGCCGCAGCGCTGGAGTACCTGGTAGCCCTGCACGCCCGCAAGGACTCCCTGGAGATGCCGCGAGGTGAGATCCCGGTGGAGACCGACGATATCGACCACTTCGGGAATCGGCGACTGCGGACGGTCGGGGAACTGATTCAGAATCAGATTCGTACTGGGCTTACTCGGATGGCGCGGCTGGTTGGCGAAAAGATGGGCACCTCGGACGTCGAGGCCATCACACCCCAGGCCCTGATCAAGATCACCCCGCTGGCGGCGGCCATCAAGGAGTTCTTCGGAACATCTCAGCTAAGCCAGTTCATGGACCAGACCAACTCCCTGGCTGGGCTTACCCACAAGCGGCGACTGTCCGCACTGGGCCCGGGTGGTTTGTCTCGCGAGCGCGCCGGGTTCGAAGTGCGCGACGTTCACCCGTCTCACTACGGCCGCATGTGCCCGATCGAAACGCCAGAGGGCCCGAACATCGGTTTGATCGGATCGCTCGCGACTTACGGTCGAGTGAACCCGTACGGCTTCATCGAGACGCCCTACCGGCACGTCGTTGATGGTGTTGTCCAAGACAGTGTTGACTATCTCAGTGCCGACGAAGAGGATCGGCACGTCATCGCTCAGGCGAACTCCGAGCTGAACGCAGATGGCACATTCGCTGACGAGCGGGTGCTGGTGCGTCGTAAGGGCGGTGGGGTTGACTACGTCCCAGGCACCGAAGTTGATTACGTGGACGTCTCGCCGCGGCAGATGGTCTCCGTGGCCACGGCCATGATTCCGTTCCTAGAGCACGACGACGCCAACCGTGCGCTCATGGGCTCCAACATGCAGCGTCAGGCCGTGCCGTTGATGCAGGCAGAGGCGCCCTTGGTGGGCACCGGTATGGAGTACCGTGCGGCCGTTGATGCCGGCGATGTTGTGGTGGCCGAGGAAGCCGGCACCGTTGTCGAAGCTTCAGCGGATCTCATCGAGATCGAGAGTGAAGACGGCGCTGTGTTGTCCTATGGGCTGCAAAAGTTCCGTCGCTCGAACCAGGGCACGTCCTACAACCAGCGTCCGGTCGTTGAGATCGGGCAGCAGGTGGAACAGGACGAGGTCATCGCGGATGGTCCGTCCACCGACCATGGCGAGCTGTCTTTGGGTCGCAACCTACTCGTGGCGTTTATGCCGTGGGAGGGTCACAACTACGAGGACGCCATCATCTTGTCCGAGCGCTTGGTGCGAGACGACGTGCTGAGCAGCGTTCACATCGAAGAGCATGAGGTGGACGCTCGCGATACCAAGCTGGGAGCCGAGGAGATCACGCGCGATATCCCGAACCTGTCTGATGAGGCCTTGGCCGAACTAGACGAGCGTGGCATCGTGCGGGTCGGCGCGGACGTGCAGGCTGGTGACATCTTGGTCGGGAAGACCACTCCCAAGGGTGAAACAGAACTCACTCCGGAGGAACGCCTTCTGCGGGCGATCTTTGGCGAGAAGGCCAAAGAGGTGCGTGACACATCATTGCGCGTGCCCCACGGTGAAAAGGGCAAGGTAATCGCCACTCGGATCTTCGATCGGGATGAGAGCGATGACTTGCCTCCTGGTGTGAACCAGATGGTGCGGGTGCACGTGGCGCAGAAGCGCAAGATCACAGAGGGCGACAAGCTCGCTGGTCGTCACGGCAACAAGGGTGTTATCTCCAAGATTCTGCCCGTGGAGGATATGCCGTTCCTGAAGGACGGCACTCCGGTGGACATCGTGCTGAACCCACTTGGTGTTCCAGGTCGCATGAACCTCGGCCAGATTTTGGAGACCCACCTAGGGTGGGTCGCCAAGGCCGGCTGGGACGTGCCCGCCGATGACAGCCGCGCGGAATCGTTCCCATCAGGAACACTCTCGGCCACGGCTGGCACCAACATCGCCACACCAGTGTTCGATGGTGTTCAGGACGACGCTTTGGAAGCGTTGATGGAACATGCCCGCCCGAACGAGGACGGCTTGCGGTTGGTAGAACCCGATGGCAAGGCGCAGTTGTTCGATGGCCGCGGTGGTGAACCGTATCCCGAACCTGTCAGCGTTGGTTACCTGTACGTCTTGAAGCTGCACCACTTGGTGGACGACAAGATCCACGCGCGTTCCACGGGACCGTACTCGATGATTACGCAGCAGCCACTGGGTGGTAAGGCCCAGTTCGGCGGCCAGCGCTTCGGTGAGATGGAAGTGTGGGCGTTGGAGGCTTACGGCGCTGCGTACGCACTGCAGGAGCTACTGACAATCAAGTCCGACGACACCCATGGGCGCGTCAAGGTCTATGAGGCCATCGTGAAGGGCGAAAACCTGCCAGAGCCGGGTATCCCCGAATCGTTCAAGGTCTTGATGAAAGAGATGCAGTCCTTGTGCCTCAACGTAGAAGTGTTGAGCAGCGACGGCGTCGCGATCGAGATGAAGGAGTCCGATGAGGACCTCTTCCGGACCGCCGAGGAACTAGGCATTGACTTGTCCCGGCGCGAGCCAAGCTCGGTCGAGGAAGTCTGACCGGCGATGGCGACCCGATGTACCGACACATCGGGTCGCCATCCTCATCCCCCAAACAACTAGCCTGACCCAACGATTCAGACACGAGGAACCAAGTGCTCGACGTTAACTACTTTGATCAACTACAGATTGGTCTGGCGACCGCGGAAGACATCCGGACCTGGTCGCATGGCGAGGTCAAGAAGCCAGAGACCATCAACTACCGCACACTCAAGCCCGAGCGTGACGGTCTGTTCTGCGAGAAGATTTTCGGACCCACGCGGGACTGGGAATGCTACTGCGGTAAATACAAGCGGGTGCGCTTCAAGGGCATTATCTGTGAACGCTGTGGCGTAGAGGTCACCCGGGCCAAGGTGCGTCGTGAGCGGATGGGCCACATTGAGCTCGCCGCCCCCGTAACCCACATCTGGTACTTCAAGGGTGTCCCGAGCCGACTCGGCTACCTGCTGGACCTGGCTCCAAAGGACCTTGAGAAGGTCATCTACTTCGCGGCGCACATGGTCACGGCCGTGGATGAGGAAGGTCGCCACAACGCCCTTCCCAGCCTAGAAGCTCGCCATTCCGAGGAAGTCCTGCGCCTAGAGCAGCGCCGGGATGACGAAATCAGCAAGCGTATGGGCAAGCTGGAAGAGGACATCGCAGCGCTCGAGGCGGAAGGCGCCAAGTCTGACGCCAAACGTAAGGTGAAGGACGCCGCCGAACGAGAGATGAAGCAGCTGCGCAAGCGGGCCGATGAGCGGATCGACTTCGTGAAGTCCGTATTCGAGCGCTTCCGCAACCTGAAGGTGCAAGACCTCGAAGGCGACGAGCGGCTCTATCGCGAGATGAGCGATCGCTACGGTAAGTGGTTTGAGGGCGACATGGGTGCCGCAGCCATCCAGAAGCGGCTGCAGACCTTCGACCTCGAAGCCGAAGCAGAGAAGCTGCGGCTCACGGTACGTGAGGGCACCGGTGCGAAGAAGACCCGTGCACTCAAGCGACTTAAGGTTGTGACCTCTTTCCTGAACACCACCAACAGCCCGCAGGGCATGGTGCTCGATGCGGTGCCGGTGATCCCGCCGGACTTGCGTCCCATGGTGCAACTTGACGGTGGCCGGTTTGCGACCTCCGACTTGAACGACCTGTACCGCCGCGTGATCAACCGCAACAACCGCTTGAAGCGACTCATCGATCTCGGCGCTCCCGAGATCATCGTGAACAACGAGAAGCGAATGCTGCAGGAGTCCGTGGATGCGCTCTTCGACAACGGTCGTCGCGGCCGGCCAGTAACCGGGCCGGGGAACCGAGCGTTGAAGTCCTTGAGCGACATGCTTAAGGGCAAGCAGGGGCGGTTCCGCCAGAACCTGCTCGGCAAGCGCGTGGACTACTCGGGTCGATCCGTCATCGTGGTGGGCCCCAAGCTAGAACTGCACCAGTGTGGGCTGCCCAAGCAGATGGCGCTGGAACTGTTCAAGCCATTTGTAATGAAGCGCCTAGTCGAACTGGGTCATAGCCAGAACATCAAGGCTGCGAAACGCCGTGTAGAGCGGGCACCTGGTGGTGGCCACGCCTACGCCGATGTTTGGGCGGTACTGGAAGAAGTGATTGCGGAGCATCCGGTGATGCTGAACCGGGCGCCGACGCTGCACCGCTTGGGGATTCAAGCCTTCGAGCCGCAACTGATCGAGGGCAAGGCCATCCAAATCCACCCGCTGGTCTGTACTGCGTTTAACGCGGACTTCGACGGCGACCAGATGGCGGTCCATTTGCCACTGTCTCCGGAGGCCCAGGCAGAGGCGCGGATTCTGATGTTGTCCAGCAACAACATCTTGTCTCCAGCCAATGGTCGGCCAATCACCACACCCACCCAGGACATGGTGTTGGGTATCTATCACCTCACCGGGTTTGACGAGGACGGTCTGGGCGAGGGGCGTGCGTTCGCATCGTTGGACGAGGCGCTGATGGCCTACGACAATGGCTCGCTATCGCTGCGTGCCCCGATCAAGCTGCGCCTCGACAACCAAGCCCCTCCGGCGGACGTTGCGGGTGCGGATGATTGGCGCGTCGGAGATGCCATTGTGCTGGACACGACGCTGGGTCGGGCCCTGTTCAATGAAGCCTTGCCGTCGGATTTCCCGTATGTGAACTATGAGGTGGACAAGAAGAAGCTCGGCGATTTGGTTAACCGGCTCTCCGAGGGCTACATGAAGATCGAGATTGCTCAGACACTGGATCGGCTCAAGGAACTCGGTTTCCACTGGGCCACGCGGTCCGGTGTCACGATCTCTATCTCCGATGTGATCACGCCAGCGGCCAAGGCCGAAATCCTGTCTGGAGCCGAGGCGTAATAGACCAGCATCGATTCCAAGGTGGCACTGGGGGCGATCTCAGAATCAGAGCGCCGCGAGGAACTCATCAACATCTGGACGCGGGCTACCGACAAGGTTTCCAAGGCCATGGCCACGGCGTTGCCCCCGGGCAATCCGATCTCGGTCATGGTGGATTCTGGGGCCCGCGGCAACTTGGGCCAGGTGCGTCAGATCGCCGGTATGCGCGGTCTGGTAGCCAACCCCAAGGGTGAGACGATTCCCCGACCGATCAAGTCCAGCTTCAAAGAAGGACTGAGCGTTCTGGAGTACTTCATCTCCACTCACGGTGCGCGTAAGGGATTGGCAGATACCGCGCTACGAACGGCGGACTCCGGTTACCTGACACGTCGACTCGTCGACGTGTCCCAGGACCTGATCGTGCGTGACATCGACTGTGGGACCAGCGTTGGCCTTACGTTGCCCATCGCCGAGCGGGCCGCAGATGGCACGCTGCAGTTGATCGACAACGTGGATACCGCGGTGGCGTCCCGGGTACTGGCCAAGGACGTCGAGGTCGATGGTGAGATTGTGCTCGCCAAGGGCGCGGACCTCAATATGCCGGTGATTCGAGAGCTGGTCGCCAAGGGCGTGGAAGCTGTCCGAATCCGTTCGGTCATGCATTGCCGCAGCCTTAACGGGATTTGTGCCACCTGCTACGGGGCCTCCTTGGCCACCGGGCAGTTGGTCGATGTTGGTGAAGCTGTCGGGATTGTGGCCGCCCAGTCCATTGGTGAGCCGGGAACCCAGCTCACCATGCGGACGTTCCACAGCGGCGGCGTTGCCGGTGAGGACATCACCGGCGGTCTGCCCCGTGTAGTGGAACTGTTCGAGGCACGCACACCCAAGGGCTACGCACCGATTGCGGAAGCGACCGGTCGTGTGGAGATCAAGGACACCGAGAAGACGCGCAAGATTCTGGTGCACCCAGACGACGGCAGCACCGAGGTGGCGCAGCCAGTCTCCAAGCGATCCGAACTGCTGGTAGAAGATGGCCAACACGTCCAAGTGGGCACGCAGCTGGTGAAGGGTGTGATTGATCCGAAGCAGGTGTTGCGCGTGCTAGGACAGCGCGCCGCGCAGACCTTCCTGGTGGATGAAGTTCAGAAGGTTTACCGCAGCCAGAGCGTGTCGATCCACGACAAGCACATCGAGGTCATCGTGCGACAGATGTTGCGTCGGATCACGATCATCGACTCGGCCGACTCCA
>JAHZKU010000117.1 GCA_022600255.1 Actinomycetes bacterium
CACAGCAATGACCTGCCCAAGCGCGGTGAAATCGACCCCGTCGGTAATGGTCATTGAGGCGAGCATGTCCGCCTGATTGGTCTGCCCAGCGGCCCGTAGCTGTGCAATGGCTTCGTCCTGGGTTGTGCCCGCCGGCAGCTCCTGCCCGACCACACCCGCGAAGATGATGTTCGTGGCGTGGCCGAGGAGTTTGGGGCCCAATACGGCAAACAGCACACTACACGCGGCCAGGAAGAACACCAGCGTGATGACCAGTCGGTCGGGCCGCAGCAACCCCAGAAGTCGGACAAATGTGCCTTTGAAGTCTCGTACCTTCTCTGCGGGCAAGGTCATGCCCAGGCTCCCCGGGCCGCCACCCATCGGGCCTCCTGGCCGACCAGGACCGCCGCCTTGGGGCGGGTTGGGCCGGTTCGCTGAGGTAAGGCTCATTGGGCAGCCTCGGTCAGCTGGGACGAAACGATCTCGGCATACGTCTCGCACCGCTCAAGGAGTGCGGCATGGGTTCCGATGCCGACGACTCTTCCCCGTTCCAAGACCACGATCTGATCCGCAGTCAGAATGGTGCTGATTCGTTGGGCAACGATAATCACGGTTGCGCTCGCTGCGTCGCGCTGGAGGGTGTGCCGCAATCTGGCGTCGGTGGCATAGTCCAGCGCCGAGAAACTGTCATCGAACACGTAAATGGCGGGGTCGCGCACCACCGCCCGGGCGATCGCGAGCCGCTGGCGCTGGCCTCCGCTGAAATTGGCCCCGCCTTGATCGACCGGTGCGGCCAATCCCTCGGGCAAGGCCCGAACAAAATCGGCGGCTTGGGCGGTCTCTAAGGCCCGCCAAAGTTGTTCGTCAGTGGCGCCCGGGCGCCCAAAGCGCAGATTGCTGGCGATGTCGCCGCTGAATAGGAAGGACTTTTGAGGGACAAATCCCAGCGCGTTCCAGACCGTTGCTTGGTCTTGCTCTCGGACATCCACGCCGTTCACCCGAACCGAGCCAGCCGTGGCATCGAACAGCCGGGGGATCAGGTTGACCAAAGTGGTCTTGCCCGAACCAGTCCCCCCTACGATTGCGGTGGTTTGGCCTGGTATACAAGTGAGATTGAGATCGCACAGCACGGGCGCTTCTGCCCCGGGATAGCGGAACTCCACTGAACGTAGTTCAACTTGACCCACCTCGCTGGGTGGGTTTGGTTTGGTCACCGCCGGATCAATGATGGCTGGAACCGTGTCCAGTACGGCCTTTATCCGTTCGGCCGAGGCCGCGGCTCGCGGGATCATGATCAGGAGCATCACGGCCATCATGACGCTGAATAGGATCTGCATGATGTAGGCCAGAAACGCGGTCAGATCACCGATCTGCATGTCGCCATCCCCGACAAGCTGGCCCCCGAACCAGATCACCGCGACCGACGACAGGTTGAAGACCAGCATCAGTGAGGGCATCATCAAGGCAAAAAGCCGGGTCACGGACAGGGTGACCCCGGTCAGATCGGCGTTGACATCAGCAAAGCGGCGTTCTTCTTGTTCGGTCTTCACGAACGCACGGATGACGCGGATGCCGGTCAGATTCTCGCGCAGCACGCCGTTGATGCCGTCGATTTTGACTTGCATGGACCGAAACAGTGGCACGGCGCGACGCAGGATGAGACCGATCACGATGGCCATGATTGGGATGATCACGAACAGCAGCGCCGAGAGTTGCACGTTCATGCGCAGTGCCATAAACACCCCGCCGAATGCCATCAACGGGGCCGAGATCATCATGGTTTGCCCGGTCAGCACCAGCATTTGTACTTGTTGCACGTCGTTGGTGTTGCGCGTGATTAGAGAGGGCGCACCAAACGTGTTCATCTCCGCTAACGAGAATCCTTGCACGTTATGAAAGAGATCATGGCGCACATCGCGGCCGAATCCCATCGCGGTCCGCGCGGCTAGATAGGTGGCGGCGATCGACACCAAGCCCACCAGAATCGAAATGGCTAGCATAACGACGCCGGTAGAAATGATGAGGTTGATGTCGCCGGGAACAACACCGTTGTTGATGATGTCGGCGTTCAACACCGGCAGATAGAGGGTCCCGATCGCCTGCGCCAACAGTAGGAGAACGACAGCGGCTAAGGCACCGCGATACGGGCCTAGGTATGAGCGGATCAGCGTGAGCGTCATCGCGCGGCATCCTGGTCGGGGGCTACCGCATCAGGCACGGCCGGTTGGGGCGGGATTGTCGTCTCTAGCTCTTGGGCTGCACCGGGGCGCCGCCGGGCCGGACGCGGGGCGGGGGAATTCGCAGTTTGCGGATTTGTAGCTGCCGCAGGGTTGCGTACGGCAGGCAGCCTTTCCGGTCCGCCTTCTCGGGCCACTGTTCCTTCAGCCCCCGGTTAAGGCGAACCAGAATCCAGACAACCTCGAGGACGACAGCGCCGGTCACGATAAACCAGATCAGCGAGATGACGCCCTGTGCCTGTCCGCCGACGAAGCCTGCCACCAGAATGCCGACGGCGACAAAGACGAAGAACTCAGCAAGGCGGCGGCGCTTGTCGATGAAGTCGCGGGTAAAGGCTTTCGCCGGGCCCTGATCGCGCGGCGGCAGGAAGCGTTCATCCCCAGCCATCAGGCCAGCACGCGCCTCAGCGCGGGATTCGCGTTCGCGCTGTTTCATGGCCTTCTTTGCTGCCTTCGGGTCGGCCGGTACCTTCAGGGCCTGTTTGCGCGTTTGTTCTGCATCTTTGCGAGACGGGGTTGGCCGCCCCTTGGGTTGTTGCGCGGCTGCACTGGGCTGCTCGGAGCTAGCCTGCTCATCGGCGGCACTGGCAGTGACCTCTGCGGCGGATTCTTGCGAACTGGAACGACGACCAAACACTCGCTCAGAGTAACTGGCAAACCCCGGTGAGCGCCAATAGTTCGTCGATCGGAAGTCAGATCGTGGCTTCGAGGCGGGCACCGGTGCCATGACTGGGATTCTTCGTTAGGCTGTGGGGAAGGCCGCGGTGTCGAGTTCAGCCTCGGGCCGCTCGGACAGGTCCGGTCGGGGCACAGGATAGCTAAGGAAGGTCGCACATGGGGCTGTGGAAGAGATTCACGTTGGTTTTTAAGTCCAAGGCCAACAAGGCCTTAGACAAGGCGGAGAATCCTGCTGAAACGCTGGACTACTCCTACGAGAAGCAGTTGGAGCTCCTGCAAAAGGTGCGCAGAGGCGTGGCCGATGTTGCCACTAGTCGCAAGCGCGTTGAGTTGCAGATGCAAGGTTTGCAGCAGCAAAACGACAAGCTCGAAAAGCAGGCCAAGGCCGCGCTTGCCGGTGGTCGGGAAGATCTGGCACGCGAAGCATTGACGCGGCGCAGCAGCATCACCACGCAGTTGACGGACTTGTCCGCCCAACTTGCCACTTTGCAGGACCAAGAAGAGAAGATGGTCATCGCCTCAAAGCGACTGCAAACCAAGATCGACTCGTTCCGCACCAAGAAGGAAACGATCAAGGCGCAGTACTCAGCGGCTGAAGCGCAGACCAAGATCAACGAGGCATTCTCCGGGATCAGTGAGGAGCTGGGCGATGTCGGTATGGCCGTGCAGCGTGCTGAGGAGAAGACCCAGACCATGACGGCCCGGGCGGGCGCCATTGACGAACTCTTGGCCTCTGGCGCCTTGGACGATGCCACCGGAACCTCAAAGGATGATCTCACCCGGCAACTAGAGGAGATGGCCTCGACTTCCGAGGTGGATGACCAACTAGCCGCACTGCGGGCCGAGATTTCAGGTGGTGAGGCACCCGAGTCGATTGAGGCGCCCAGTACCCCCAGTCTGGAAGCGCCCAAGTCTCCCGACAGCAACTAGGAGCAGCAATGATTGTTCGGATTCAGGGTGAGGGACAGTATCGCCTTGACGATGCAGGAATCGGCGAGTTGAACAAGCTTGACGAGCAGTTAGAGGCAGCGTTGGCGCTAGATGAGGCTTCGTTCGCAGTGGCCCTAGCAAACATCGAGGGGCGAGTCCGGGAACTTGGCGCGCCCTTGGGCGATGAGGAGTTGCTGGAATCAGACGTCATTTTGCCGCCCTCCGATGCCACCGCATCCGAGGTGCGTGAGATGTTGTCCGATGATGGGCTGATTCCCGGCTAAATCAGGTGCGTCGTTGGCTGAATCTTGTCGCTCCCTCGGCGGCGGCGGCTAACACTTGGGAGCCGCGCCGGACCTCAGCAGAAAGCGCCTCCTGCTCCGACTCTCCCCACTGCTGTAGTGCGGACATTCGATCCGCGCGCAAACACCCTTGCGGATGTGCGCGTATCGACGCGGCCAAGGCGACGGCCGCATCCAGCGCCCCGCCCGGTTCCGCGAGTCGGTCCACCAACCCGATCTCATGGGCCTCGACAGCGCCAACCTCTCGGCCCGTCAAGATCAGGTCCATGGCCCGCCCCGAGCCGATCAGCCGCGGAAGTCGGAACGTGCCCCCGTCGATCAACGGCACCCCCCACCGACGGCAGAACACCCCCAATACGGCGTCGGAAGCCGCGACCCGCAGGTCCGCCCAGATCGCTAGCTCCAAACCACCGGCTACGGCAAACCCTTCAATCGCGGCGATAACCGGCTTGCTGAGGCGCAGTCGCGTGGGGCCCATCGGCCCTAACGTGTCCCCGATCTCCGCAGAGCGATGCTGGGTGACCTCATTCGGGTCGCCCTGCGCCACGGCCTTCAGATCCGCGCCGGCGCAGAATGTGCCATCCGCACCTGTGAGTACGGCGATATGCAGGTCCTTCGTGGTCTCGAAGTCTAAGAAGACCTCATACAGTGCTTGTGCGGCCTCGCGATCGACCGCGTTGCGGTGCTGCGGCCGGTCGATGGCGATCACACGAATTCCAGCGTCATCGGTTACCCGGACTGGGGCAGTATTGCGCATCAGTCACGGTATCGCTGCGTGGTTAGGTCTGCCCAGCCCGGTAGGGCAGAATTGATCCATGTCGCATTCTCGGTACGCTCCGGATAAGGGCCTGACCCGTCGCATTGTGGTGACCATGGGTGGACTGGGCTTGGTCTACATGATCATCGTGGTTCTCTTGATCGCGCTAGGGCTCAGCGCGATCTGGGTCTTGGCGATTGCCGGCGGGTTGCTCTGGGCCCAGTGGTACTTCTCGGACAGCATGGCGCTGAACGCAATGCGTGCCAAAGAAGTCACGGCCGAACAAGCGCCACAACTGCATGGCGTGGTCGATCGGCTGTGTGTTCTGGCCGACATGCCTAAACCGAAGGTGTGCATTGCGGACACCGACATCCCGAATGCCTTTGCTACGGGCCGTTCCCCCAACCGATCCGCGGTCTGCGTCACCACGGGTTTGCTGCGCCGATTGGATCAGAAAGAGTTGGAGGCTGTGATGGCGCACGAACTGTCGCACGTGGCACATCGCGACGTGACGGTGATGACCATCGCCTCTTTCGCAGCCATCGTCGCCGGCCTGATGATTCGCACCGCGATGTGGGGTGGCATGATGCGCGACCGTCGGGACAACAACGCCGCCTTGGTTTTTCTGGCAGTGGTTGTTGTATCGGCCTTGGTCTACGTCATCTCCTATCTGCTCACGTCAGCGCTTTCGCGATACCGAGAATTGGCAGCTGATCGGGGTGGAGCCCTGCTCACCGGTGACCCGGGTGCCTTGGCCAGTGCGCTGCAGAAGATCAGTGGTGATATTGCGCAGATTCCGACCAAGGACTTGCGGTCCATGGATCCGGTTTCAAGCATGTCGTTGATCCCTGCGATCTCAAAGAAGGGCGGGTTCGACATGATGTCGTTGTTCCGGTCGCATCCACCGTTGGAGAAGCGCCTGGAGAACTTGGCAAAGATTTCGTCCGAACTGGGAACCTGAGGATCACGTGGGCTTTTTCGACAGCGTCTTCGGACGCAGCAAACCCGTACAACCTGATTTGGATGCGCTGTTTAGTTTGCCGTCGGCGGCGTTAACCCTGCAGGCTGCGTTGGATTTTGCGCCGACCGGGGTGGGAAGTGTGGCATTTCGGGCTCCCGCTGGCAAAGCGTTTGCCGAGGTGCAGGCCGACATTCAAGAATTGTTGGACATGGACGATGGTCCGAAGGTGGAGGTGACCTCAGACTCCTTCGGGTTCACCTGGTTGGTGATCCGGCATGAGGGG
>JAHZKU010000118.1 GCA_022600255.1 Actinomycetes bacterium
ACGGGCTTGGCTAATGTCACGGGCTTGGCTAATGTCACGGGCTTGGCTAATGTCACGGGCTTGGCTAATGTCACGGGCTTGGCTGCATGGCCCTTGGCTCGGGCAAGGCGCCTCCCTACTGTACTACGACACTGGCGGGTGCTCCGGAAAGCGGCAGATCGCCACAAAATCGTCAGCGTCCAGGCTGGCCCCGCCCACCAACGCTCCGTCGATATCCGGTTGCGCCATGATCGCGGCCACATTGGACGACTTGACCGAACCACCGTAGAGAACGCGCACCTTCTTTGCCACGTCCGCGCCGTGGTTGGCACCAACATGAGCCCGCAGGGCTTCACAGACTTCCTGGGCATCTTCGGGGGTGGCCACCTCTCCGGTTCCGATCGCCCAGACCGGTTCGTACGCAATCACAAGTCCGGCGATTTCGTCCGGAGTGATGCCATCTAGGCTGCCCCGAAGCTGGGCCACGGTGAAGTCCACGTGATGCCCGGCTTTGCGCACGTCGAGTCCTTCGCCCACGCAGACGATCGGCACCATGGCGTGCGTCAACACCCGCTTGGCCTTCTGGTTGACCTGCTCGTCGGATTCCTCGTGATACTGGCGCCGCTCGCTGTGACCGACAATGACGTAAGTGCACCCGAGTTTCGCGAGCATCGCTGCCGACACCTCACCGGTATACGCTCCAGCTACGTGCTGTGAGCAGTCCTGCGCGCCGTAAGTGATGTCGTACTTGTCAGCATCAATCAGCGTTTGCACCGACCTGATGTCGGTGAAGGGCGGGAAGACGGCCACGTCTACCGCCGCCAAGTCTTTGTCCGATAGCGAGAACGCCAACTTCTGGACCAGTGCGATGGCCTCCAGATGATTCAGGTTCATCTTCCAGTTGCCGGCCATCAATGGCTTACGATCAGACGTCATGGTTCTCCTCAAGTACCGCAATCCCGGGCAGTTGTTTGCCTTCCAGGAACTCTAGACTGGCACCTCCGCCAGTTGAGATGTGGGAAAACCTAGCCTCGTCGATCCCGAGCAGTCGAATGGCCGCCGCGCTGTCCCCACCGCCAACCACGGTGAATCCATCGCTGTGGGCCATGGCCTCGGCGATCGCGCGGGTCCCGGCGGCAAACGGCGCCATCTCGAAAACACCCATTGGGCCATTCCAGACAATCGTCTGGCAGTCTGCCAACCGGGAGACAAACAGATCCACACTGGCAGGACCAATGTCCAGCCCCTGCCAGCCGTCAGGAATCGAGTCAGCGGGCACGGTCTTGCTATCAGCTTCCGCCGAGAATGCGTCGGCAACCACAACATCCACCGGCAAGACGATCTCAACACCGTTGGCGGCCGCTTGATCCAGCAACACGGAGATCGTCTCAACCTGATCGGCTTCGAGCAGCGAATCTCCGACTGAATATCCCTTGGCTGCCAGAAATGTGAAACACATGCCACCGCCAATGACGAGGCGGTCCACGGAGTTGATCAGCCGGGAGATGACCCCCAACTTGTCGGAGACCTTTGCCCCACCAAGTACCACCGCATACGGGTGATCGGGCGCGTCTAACACTTTCCGGAACACCGCAGATTCCGCTGCGACAAGGTTCCCTGCTACGGCAGGCAGACACTCGGCGATCTCGGTAACACTGGCCTGTTGCCGGTGCACCACACCGAAGCCATCACTGACGTACAGATCCCCGAACTTGGCCAACTCATCCGCAAGCGCCATGCGATCCGCAGGATCTTTGCTCGTCTCACGTGGGTCGAACCGGACGTTCTCGAGGACCAGAATCTGACCGGGCTCTAGGGCTGCGCTAGCCGAGCGGGCTGCGCCTCCCACTAGGTCGGGCACAAACTCCACAGGCTGATCCAGCAGTTCTGCCATGCGCACGGCCACCGGTCGCAGCGACAAACCGGGGACGAACCGACCCTTTGGCCGGCCGAGATGGGCCACCACGATGACGGCGGCGCCCGCTGAACTCAACTGCGAGATGGTGTCGAGGCTGGCCCGAATCCGACCGTCGTCGGTGATCGTGGGCACGCCACCCTGGTCCGCCATCGGGACGTTTAGGTCCGAGCGGACAATCACGTGCTTGCCCGCGACGTCTTCCCCGGTCAGCGTCCGAATCAAAGCCCGACACCGACGAAGCGAACCAAGTCCACGAGACGATTGCTGTAGCCCCACTCGTTGTCGTACCAGCCGACGATCTTCGCCGTGTTCCCCATGGCATTGGTAAGGCCAGAGTCCAAGATGCACGAGTGCGGATCCGTCACGATGTCCGTGGACACGATGGGGTCCTCGGTGTACTTCAGGATGCCCTGCAACGGACCGTCGGCGGCTTCTTTCATCGCCGCGTTGATCTCGTCGGCACTGGCCACGACTCCGATCTGCGCGGTTAGGTCGGTAGCTGAACCGGTCGGGACCGGAACACGCATCGCGTAGCCATCCAGCTTTCCCTTCAGTTCGGGCAACACTAGACCGATGGCCTTCGCGGCCCCAGTGGTCGTTGGAATCATGTTGATGGCACCGGCACGTGCGCGTCGCAGATCCTTATGGGGGGCATCCAAGATCACCTGATCATTGGTATACGCGTGGATGGTCGTCATCATGCCCTGTTCGATCCCGAAAGCATCGTGCAACACCTTTGACATAGGAGCCAGACAGTTCGTGGTGCAGGACGCATTGGAGATCACGTCGTGAGCCTCGGGATCGTAGTCACCATGGTTGACACCCAGCACGACTGTGACGTCCGGATCCTTTGCGGGCGCCGAGACCAGCACTTTCTTGACCCCCTGATCGAGATGCTTGCCAGCGGTGGCCTTGGTGGTAAAGAACCCAGTGGACTCAATCACGATGTCGACGTCCAGTTCGCCCCACGGGATATCGGCTGGATCCCGCTCAGCAAATGCGCGAATCGGGGCGCCGTCAACAACGATGGCGTCGTCCGTGTAGGTCACCTCGGCGTCGAGTCGCCCTAGGACCGAGTCGTATTTGAGCAGGTGCGCCAACGTCTTGATATCGGTGAGGTCATTGACCGCGACCACCTCGATGGCCTCACCGGACAGCGCTAACAGCGCATTAGCGACGAAGCCCTGGGACTGTTGTACTCGGTTGGCGCGAAAGAAGTTACGGCCGATACGACCGAAGCCGTTGATTCCCACTCTGATGGACACTACTACTCCTCATGTCGGTACTGGTTCGCTGTTGGGCATTTCGGGAGCACAGCCCGATCAGGCGCAGCACATCGCGCTCAACCGCTTTCAGGTTTCCCTTGTAACGCCCAACAGCCCTGAGCCTACCGAAGTCCGTAGCAAGATCACAGGGTGACTGCTCAGTCGTCTAGCATCGCCTCAGTCAAGTTGGCATCGGTACCTTCAATACCAAGTTCGGCGGCTTTCTTGTCGGCCATCGCCAACAGGCGGCGGATTCGTCCCGCGATTGCATCCTTGGTCAGGGGTGGTTGGGCCAATGATCCCAACTCCTCCAGGCTCGCTTGGCGATGCTCTACGCGCAGGTCGCCCGCTGCCTTGAGGTGAGCCGGAACGTCGTCCCCCAGGATCTCCAGCGCGCGCTCAACGCGAGCGCCGGCCGCAACGGCCGCCCGAGCCGAGCGACGCAAGTTGGCATCGTCGAAGTTCGCGAGTCGATTTGCAGTGGCGCGCACCTCGCGCCGCATGCGACGTTCCTCCCAAGTCAGCCGCGCGGAGTGTGCGCCCATCCTGGTTAACATGTCGCTGATCGCTTCCCCATCGCGAATCACGACACGATCCACGCCGCGCACGTCGCGCGCCTTTGCCGCAATTCCCAGGCGGCGAGCAGCACCTACAAGGGCTAGCGCTGTTTCCGAACTTGGACACGTGATCTCTAGCGCGGAAGATCGGCCGGGTTCGGTCAGGGAGCCGTGAGACAAGAAGGCTGCTCGCCATGCGGCTTCGGCATCACACGGGCCACCCGCCACCACACTTGGCGGCAGACCTCGCATCGGGCGACCGCGCCCGTCAACCAGACCGGCCTGCTTCGCTAGCCAGGCCCCGCCATCGGTCACGCGAATCGCGTACTTTGCGCTACGGCGCAAGCCGGTCGGTTGCACAACAGCAAATGTCACATCGTGGCCGTATAGAGCCGTGATGTCACTACGAATCCGCCGCGCAATAGTGCCGCTATCAAACTCGGCTTCCACTACGTATTGCCCAGCCACCACCTGCAGACTTCCGCCTATTCGCAGCATGGTAGCCACCTCAGCTCGACGGCAACAGGTCTTGGTGACCTCTTGCCGGCTGAGTTCGTCCTTAACCTCAGATGTCAGCGCCATGTGCTGATACTGCCACGCCCGGTAGTTTCGCTGAGAGCCGCGGCTAGCAGATCGGGGTCGTGTGTGCCGCCTTTGCGCCCCGATGTCGAGGAAACGGACTGTAATAGCAGCCTTGATCCGATATCCGCACACGCCTGCCTGAATTCAGCCGGATTACGAACGCTGACAGGATCCGCGATGACAGTGTCAATTTCTAGTCCGGGCACCTGCTCCATCAAAACTTCAAGGTGATGCTGCGGCGTGAAGTTTTCGGTCTCGTCTGGCTGCGGCATCAGATTCTGAATCAGAACCAGTTTCGCGGGGCTGCGGTGTATGGCCGCACGCAAGTCGGGAACCAATAGCGGGGCGATGACGGAGGTGTACCAAGAGCCCGGACCCAGCATGATTACGTCAGCCTCCATGATGGCCTCCACTGCCTCCGGGCAAGCGGGCGGGTTTTCGGGATTGACGTGAATCTCCTGCACGTCACCGGGGCTGGTCGCCACCGCAACCTGGCCGTGGACCTGCGATATCGTGTCGCCGAACCGCACGTGGGCAACAATCTCTAGGGGATCCGTGGAGACAGGTAGCACCCGGCCCTGGGCACCAAGCAACGCCGCGACCCAGTCCAGACCGGCGACCACATCGCCGGTCTCCTCCCACAAGGACATGATGAGCAGATTGCCCAACGAATGTCCGCGCAAGTCGCCTTGGCCAGAGAATCGGTGCTGGACAACCCGACTCCAGGTCCGCCCCCAGGTATCGTCCCCACAGAGCGCCGACAGCGCCATTCGCAGGTCTCCGGGTGGCAACACCCCAAACTCGTGGCGGAGTCGGCCAGAGGAGCCACCGTCGTCCGAGACGCCCACCACCGCGGTGATGTTGTCCGTTACCCGGCGCAGAGCCCGCAAGGTGACGGCCAGTCCGTGTCCGCCTCCGATCGCTGCAACTTTGGGCCCATGGCCGTCCGGGAACTGGTTGAAGCGTCTCATTCGCGCCCCAAGTCTCGATGTGCAACCAAGGTCTCCAACCCCTGCTTGATCAGCCGAACACTCAGGTTCTCGGCCATGGCCACACTGCGGTGTTTCCCGCCAGTGCAGCCCACCGCGATGGTCACGTATCGTTTCCCCTCTCGCAGGTAGCCATCCGCCACCAAATCCACTAGGGCGGCCATTTGTGCGAGGTATTCGGGGGCGTTGTCCTGGCTGACCACGTAATCGTTCACGCTGGCATCGAGCCCAGTGCGTTCTCGCAACTCGGGTACCCAATACGGATTCGGCAGAAACCGAGCGTCGAAGACCAAGTCGGCATCAACCGGGATTCCGTATTTGAAGCCAAAACTGACAACCGTGGCGCGTACCTGAATCCGCGATTCGTCCGGAAACGCCGCTTCGATCCGACGGCGCAGTTCGTGCACGTTTAGCTGGGTCGTGTCGATGACCAGATCGGCCGAGCCACGCATGTCACTCAAGAGCGAACGCTCGCGCTCGATGCTATCCAGAATCCGACCCACATCTTGGAGGGGGTGAGGTCGCCGACTGCTCTCAAAACGCCGCACCAAAGCTTCGTCTGATGCCTCTAGGTAGAGGGAACGAATGTCCACACCGAGAGTCTCCAGTTGCCGACGAGACTCCTGCAGCTGCTGCAATACCGCAGCGTTGCGAACATCGGCGATCACCGCAATGCCGCGCGATCGCATGGGGTCTGGTTCGCTGTCATCACCCAGCGCCTCAACGAGGAGATGGGGCGGTAGGTTGTTCATCACGAACCACCCCAGATCCTCCAACGCCCGCGCGGCAGTGGATTTGCCAGCCCCCGACATGCCGGTGACAAGCACCAACTGTCTGGCCGCGTAATCCTCCCTGGACGAATCGCTCATGTGGCCAGCCTAGTGAGGTGCGCAACCCCAACGCACGGACTCCATCGGGAAACGGCGGGTTAGGCTTCCTCACCTGGCCGGGGTTCACCCCAGCGGGCGTCGGGATAGTCCCGTTCCGGTAGGTTCGTGGCGAAGTTGAGCTCACCGAGGTGCAGCACGTCCGCGTTGGACAAGTCATCGATGTCGCACCGCACCGAAGCCACAATCTTGTTCTCAATGTCTGGGTGATGCTTAGTCAGGTATGCCTCAAAAGCATGGCGGGCATTCGATTTGCCCTTCCCATGCCCGAGCAGGAGCACCTCCTGGGCCGGGCGGAGTGCCTCGGCCACCTCATCAAAGAAGGCGTCTGTGTCGATCTTGTCAATGTCAAACGTGGTGTGCTCGGCATCGCGACGGTGATAGAGGTGATGGTCGAGATGATACGGATCTGGTGCCGTGATTGTGTCGGGCTTGGATCCGCTCGGTTGGGCCACACTGAAGATCCGAGCGCTGCGGAAGTCCAAGGCCACCACAGCCCGCCGCTGCGCCAAGGCGACGTCTAGCGCCACTGCGTCTGCCGATTCAGTTGTGGCACCGTAGCCAGCGTTGGTCAGCATTCGCCGTAGATCTACCACCTGCTCGGTGTCGATGTCCTTGAAGCGGGGGCGCTCAAAGACTTCACTCTCCGCCCCAATCTTGACTAGGTACTTGCCGTCGTGTTTCTGGGTCACCTCACCCACGACCCGCAGCAACGCTAGAACGTCGCGCCAGTGAATGTTGTGGCTGACCGGGTGGGCCAGGATTGCGCGCGCGGTCGCTGCATGGCGGTGGGACAGATCGGAGAGATTTGGGTTTTGAGTCACGCACGCAGTCTCCCGAGCAACGCACATGCGATGCAACCTCAACCCTCGATGACTTCTCCGGTTGTCAGGTTAACGACGTCATTGCTCGGGGTGCTGCCATCCGCGAAGAAGGTGTGGATGGTCTCGGCCAGGCTGGGCCCGATCCCGGACACCTCCTGCAGTTCCGCGACGGAGGCCGCTTGCACCGCCTTGGTCGTTCTGAAGTGGCGCAGGAGCGTTTTGCGCTTGGCTGGTCCCAACCCAGGCACCGCGTCCAGCAGACTGCCCTTGGCCCGCGCGGAGCGCTTCTTGCGATGTCCGGCAATGGCGAACCGGTGCGACTCATCGCGCACCTGCTGTAACAGAAGCAACGCGGGTGAGGCCCGCGACAAGACGACGGGATCACGCTGGTCCGGCAGGTAGATTTCCTCCAGCCGCTTCGCCAGCCCACACACCGCGACGTCGTCCATTCCAAGTTCATCCAACGCAGCTCGCGCGGCGGCCACCTGGGCTGGCCCGCCGTCAACCATCACCAGTTGTGGCGGGTATTGAAACGACCTGCGGCCTGGGCCGCCGGCCTCACTCCCGGCCAGTTCGAAGTCGGCCGCATCCGTGCGCTCTTTCAGATAACGCTTGAACCGCCTCGTCAAGACTTCGGTCAGGGACGCTAGATCGCTGGCTGCGTTGCTGGCCGAAATCGTGAATCGACGGTAGTCGCTAGTTCGCGGTTCCCCATCCTCAAACACCACCATTGAGCCGACTGTGTC
Source organism: Actinomycetes bacterium (assembly GCA_022600255.1). Taxonomy (GTDB): domain Bacteria; phylum Actinomycetota; class Actinomycetes; order S36-B12; genus JAHZKU01. Next base: position 7,748 of record JAHZKU010000118.1, read on the forward strand.
CGATCCAGCCAACGTTGAGATGTCATACCCCTCGATACGCAACGGAGCGGACACCAAATCCAGCGCTTTCTGGAGGGCTTCTAGAGCCTGACCTCGCGTCGTTAGGTCGCCGATCCGTTTGCGCTTGTGCGCGGCTAGCGACTGTTCCGCGTTGCGAGCCACCGTGGCCATCAAGTCTTTCTTGTCGCCACGCTGAGGGCGGCGCAGCTCGACCCGACTGCCCCTCCGGCTGGTCAACCAGTCCGCCATGTCTGATCGTGCGGGCGGAAGCTGCGAAACCAGAACCTCTTTGGGAACGGCCGAATCGGTGACATCGCCGTAGATTCGCAGCAGAGCTTGCTCGACGAGTTCATCCTCTGGCACCGGGATGACCCGATCCACCACAAATCCGCGCTGGCCCACAACGCGCCCGGAGCGCACGTGAAACACCTGCACAGCGGCTTGCAGCTCGTCTTCGGCCAAGGCGATGACGTCTGCATCGGTCTCATCGTTGAAGACAACAGCATTCTTGGCCATGGCCTTTTCCAAGGCGAACAGGTCGTCGCGCACGCGAGCGGCTGCTTCAAAGTCTTCGGCCTCCGCAGCCGCCAACATCTCTATCTTGCGGGTGCGGATGTGTTTGCTGGCGTTGCCCCCGACGAAGGAACAGAAGTCATCGATGATCTGCCGGTGCTCCTGCGGCGTCACCCGTCCCACACACGGGGCGCTACATTTTCCGATATAGGCCAACAGACACGGCCGACCGGAGATGTTGGCCCTGCGGAAGACGCCCTTAGAACAGGTTCGGGCCGGGAATACGCGCAGCAGCTGATCGACCGTCTCGCGAATGGCCCAGGCATGCGAATAGGGCCCGAAGTAGCGAACTCCCTTGCGTTTATCACCACGCAGCACGGTGATTCGAGGGAACTCCTCCCCAACGGTGACCGCCAAATATGGGTACGACTTATCGTCGGTGTACTTGACGTTGAAGCGCGGCTCGTAGGTCTTGATCCAGCTGTACTCCAACTGCAAGGCCTCGACCTCATTCGCGACCACCACCCAGTCCACGCGGGCCGCCGTCGTCACCATTGCAGCGGTGCGCTGATGATGGTTGCGGGAATCCACAAAATACGAACTCAGGCGACTCCGCAGGTTTTTGGCCTTGCCCACGTAAATCACGCGGCCATCGACATCCCAGAACCGGTAGACCCCAGGCTCGACCGGAATCGTTCCAGGCTCGGGACGATAACTCGCTGGGTGGGTCACAACCACAGGATACGGTCGTCAGCCGGGATCAGAAATGGCTACCACTTCCCATTGACTGCATCCACGCTGCCGGCTGAATACCTAGGCGACACGCCGTAAGCGTTGGTCAGTGTGGCGCAAATCATAGGCTGAGAGGGGCAACGTGATCCAGATCATGGGCAGATCGTGAGTTCCCGTCACGCTCCGTGGAGAACATAGTGTGATGAGGAAATCACACATGATTGCGACAGGACTGGGATCAACACTGGCCCTTGCACTTCTGGTCCCCACCGCGCTGCCTGCCACGGCGTCGGCCGCTACCGGTAAAGAGCGAGCCCAACGGACGAACGTGTACGTGCAGGGCGATTCCCTGACCGTGGGTTCTGGGCGCGGCATCGAACGCAAACTGAACCCCAGCGTCAACAAGGTTACAGTCGACGCCCAGGTGGGCCGCCATACTCGCACGGGACTCGCCAGAACCAAGGGAGCCAAGTCGGCCAGCAAGTCACGGGTGTGGGTGATGGCCTTGGGCACCAATGACGCCCCCAACCGATCCACGATCAAGCAACAGGTGAAACAGAGCCTGAAAATGTCCGGGCGCAAGCGTCAGGTGGTCTGGGTCACGATCCAGCGACCGGGATCGTATGGCACGGTGAACAAGATGCTGCGCAAATACGCCAAGCGCAAGGATCGCCTCCACGTCGTTGACTGGGCGAAGAAGACGAACGAGCGTCCCTCCCTACTCGCGGGTGACCGGGTCCACGCCACCCATACCGGCTATGAAGTTCGCGCCGAAATGATCTCCGAGCGCGTCCGTGAGATCGCGCGAACAACCTGACTCGGGTCGGCCCGTCCGCGCCTCAACCAACGGCCGTGACGATCTGGTCGCCAGCGATTTCCACCTCGATCGGATATAGGCCAGTCGTGGCCGGACCGCGCAGCACATCCCCGGTCGTCGTCGAAAATGCCGACCCGTGGCACGGACACAGGATTTCGGCATCCGTGAAGGTGGCGACGGCGCACCCTGCGTGCGGGCAACGCTCCCCGTAGGCGTAGAACTCGCCCTCCTGGGGTTGCACAATCACCAGTTCCCGCTGCGGAACACGCAGCCCGGAACCGACTGGGACATCTGCGGTGGCCGCCAGCGCAACGGACTGCACGGGTACCTCGACACTAGCCGCAGTCTGAGCTGACTCTACCGATTTGGGCTGGCTGGAAGTCCCCGGCGCGCAGGCGGCCAGCACCCCAGCCGCAGTGATCGCGCCGGTGCCAACGATGACCGTACGCCGGTGCACCGACTGGCGCGCCGCACTGTCAGCATGAGCGGTTCTCTCCGCCTGCTGCCTGCTCATTTCTTCTGAACTGGCTGATTCACCCAAGTCCCCACCGTGTGATTGCATAGCCCTAGCTTGCCATCTTTGCCAACGATTCCTTGGTATCGGCTGGCAGGATCTGCAGCGCGTCGGCCAAGAAGCCGCCAGTATGTGATTCGACAACACTGGCGATGGATTCCGGCGGCCCTTCGGCCATGACCATCCCGCCGCCAGATCCGCCTTCTGGACCCATATCGATGACCCAGTCTGCGCTCTTGATGACGTCTAGGTTGTGCTCGATCACGATCACCGTATTGCCCTTGTCGACTAACGATTGCAGGACCCCGAGCAACTTATTAATGTCCTCAAAGTGCAACCCCGTCGTGGGCTCATCTAGGAGGTAGACGGTGCGACCAGTGGAGCGCTTCTGCAGCTCAGCGGCCAACTTCACGCGCTGTGCCTCACCACCAGACAGCGTGGTGGCCGGCTGGCCCATCCGCACGTAGCCTAGGCCAACCTCAACCAGCGTCTTCAGGTGGCGCGCAATCGCAGGAACCGCGGCGAAGAACTCCAAGGCCTCCTCGATCGGCATGTTCAACACTTCAGAAATCGTCTTATTCTTGAAGTGAACCTCGAGCGTCTCCCGGTTGTACCGGGCCCCATGGCAGACCTCACAGGGAACGTAGACATCCGGCAAGAAGTTCATCTCGATCTTGAGCGTGCCGTCGCCTGAGCAAGCCTCACAGCGACCGCCCTTCACATTGAAGGAGAAACGACCGGGTAGGTAACCCCGAATCTTGGCTTCCTGGGTTTCGGAGAACAGTCGGCGAATATGGTCGAAAACCCCGGTATAGGTGGCCGGATTCGACCGCGGCGTGCGGCCGATTGGGCTTTGATCCACATGCACAACTTTGTCCACGTGCTCTAGCCCATGGACGGCTTTATGTCGGCCAGGGACAAGTCGGGCCGAGTTGATTTCGCGCGCCAGCACGTTGTAGAGCACGTCATTCACTAGGCTCGATTTGCCCGACCCGCTCACCCCGGTCACAGCCACAAAGCAACCCAGTGGGAAGTCCACGGAGACATCTTGCAGGTTGTGCTCGCGGGCGCCTTCCACGTGCAAGACCCGATCCGGATCAATGGGCCGCCGCAGGCTGGGCACACTGATCTCGCGGCGGCCAGTCAAGTAATCGCCTGTGATCGATTCCGGTGCCGCTAGCAGGTCTTCCAGTCGCCCGTTGCTCACTACGCGGCCACCGTGTTCGCCGGCCCCCGGGCCGATGTCCACCACCCAGTCAGCTGAACGAATTGTGTCTTCGTCATGCTCGACGACGATCAGGGTGTTCCCCAGGTCACGCAACCGCACGAGTGTCTCGATGAGCCGCTGGTTGTCGCGCTGGTGGAGTCCGATGCTGGGTTCATCCAGGACATAGAGCACTCCGACCAAACCCGAACCGATCTGGGTCGCTAGCCGGATTCGTTGCGCCTCACCACCAGCCAGCGTGGCCGCGGTGCGGTCCAGAGTCAGGTAGTGCAACCCAACGTCAACCAAGAACCGAAGTCGTTCGTTGACTTCCTTCAGAACGCGCTCGGCGATCGCGGAGTCGCGCTCATCCAGTTTCATGTCGGCCAAGAGTTCGGCGGCCTCCCCAATCGGCAAGGCGGCGATCTCAGCGATGTTTCTCCCAGCGATGGTAACGGCCAGCACTAAGGGTTTCAGTCGGCGTCCCTGGCACGCCGGGCATGGCACCGCCCGTAAGTAGCCCTCATAACGATCCCGAGCGTTGTCGGTTTCGGCCTCGGCATAACGTCGCTTGATGTAAGGGATGGCTCCCTCGAACTTAGCGTCGTACGAGCGCTCTCGTCCAAACCGATTCAGGTACGTGACCGTGAGTTTCTTGGAATGCCCGTTCATGATGGTCTTGCGCAGTTTGGCCGGCAAGTCCTCAAAGGGGGTATCCATATCCGAGCCGAATTCCGTGGTCAAGGCCGTTAAGATACGCCCGAAATACTCGTTAACCTGCCCCGAGGACCAAGGCCCGATCGCACCATTGGCCAACGACAGCTCCGGGTTCGGCACGATGAGTTCTGGGTCGACCTCCATGCGAGTCCCGAGCCCTGAACACTCCGGGCAGGCCCCGAAATGGGAGTTGAAGGAGAATGATCGCGGCTCCAATTCCTCGAACGACAGGTCATCACGTGGGCAGGCTAGGTGCTCGCTGAACGTGCGCTCCCGTTCTGGATCGGTGTCGTCACGATCCACAAAATCCAACGTTACGGTGCCGTTGGACAGCCTCAGCGCAGTTTCAACGGAGTCTGTGATGCGTTGCCGGGACTTATCCGACACCGCGAGCCGGTCCACCACCACATCGATCGAATGCTTTTCCTGCTTCTTGAGCGTGGGCGGTTCGGTGAGAGGGTAGAGCACCTGGTCTACCCGTACCCGAGCGAAGCCCTGCGACTGCAGCTGCCGGAACATGTCGGCATATTCGCCTTTTCGCTCGCGCACCAACGGCGCTAGGACTTGGAACCGAGTCTTTTCGGGAAACTCCAGAATGCGATCCACGATCTGTTGAGGGGTTTGTCGACTAATGGAGTCGCCACAAACGGGACAGTGTGGTCGGCCGATCCGAGCGTAGAGCAGGCGCAGGTAGTCATAGACCTCGGTGATCGTGCCTACCGTGGAGCGCGGGTTCTTGCTTGTCGACTTCTGATCAATGGAAACAGCTGGACTCAACCCTTCGATGAAGTCGACGTCAGGCTTGTCCATTTGGCCAAGGAATTGGCGCGCGTACGCCGACAGACTCTCCACGTACCGGCGCTGGCCCTCGGCAAAGATGGTATCGAAAGCCAAGCTGGATTTTCCCGATCCCGAAAGGCCGGTGAACACGATGAGGGCATCTCGAGGCAGTTCAATCGATACGTTTTTGAGGTTATGTTCTCGGGCGCCCCGAACCACGAGTTCCTGGGAAGCCAGAGCCTGCGCATCCGAACGTGTCCCGTCCGTCATGTCTGATCCCGCCAGCACACCGTTCTCAATCATCCCTTGTCACCCATCACCTCACACGATCTGCGAGACCGATCTGCCGGACCAGCTCGCGGACCTCAAGTCCTACCCCCTTCCACAGTAACCGCCCCACCCGACAGCCTTCCCCGTCATATTGCGCCGAGCGCGAATCCGGGACGCCCCACCGTGAGCTCGCTGGGCACGGCCCGGCTCGTGAGAGCGCCCGACCCCGGGAATCCGTGCCACGATGATGGGCATGAATTCATCAGATCCAGACTCTGCGACCCTCGCCGAAGACAGCGCGCCACCGGAGTACGACGGCTGCCAGCCGGCGGGCGGTCGGTCTCAGCGCACCCTGCCGGGTCTTCACATGCTGAAACTTTCCGTTGGCCCGCTGGACAACAACGCGTACCTTCTGACCGACCCCATTTCGGGCGCACAAATCTTGATCGACGCGGCTGCAGAACCGGACAGACTGATTGCTGAAATCGATCGCCAGCGACTGGTGGGCATCGTGACGACCCATCAACACCCGGACCATTGGCAGGCGTTACCGGACGTGCAAGCCGCGACCGGCGCCGTCACTTATGCCCACAGCCTCGATGCCGCAGCCATCGCGCCCAGTAAGGACGCGCCGACCATCACGAACATGCTCGAGGAGGGCGACGAGCTCGCTTTGGGGCAAGTCAAAATCGGCGTGATTCACCTACGGGGCCACACCCCGGGCGGCCTCGCCCTGACGTACCGAGAACCGGCTGGGCGCAGCCACATCTTCTCAGGAGATTCCCTGTTTCCCGGCGGGATTGGCGCAACGGCGACCCCCGAAGATTTTGCTGCCCTGTTCGCCGACGTTTCTGAGAAGGTCTTTGCCAACTACGACGATGCCACCTGGGTCTACCCCGGCCACGGCAACGACACCACCCTGGGCGCGGAACGACCACAACTCCCCGACTGGGCAATGCGACGTTGGTAAGGCGCGCTAGCGACCCGCGGAATCCACCGTTTCCGCGAATCCCTCACACCCGGATCCATTGATGTGGATCATGTCGGCATAGAACCAGTGATCGTTTCCAGCCGACGCAGCATTCCAGTCCGCAATCGCCGTGTTGGTGTACTGGCTGGCGGTTGCCTTAATCATCTCGTTCAACGAACCTTCGAAGGCGTAGGAACTCTTGTCGGGCAGGGATATCGTCACCCAGGTGACGTGGTGCCCCGACCCGATGTGAGACATGACGGCATGGAAGTCATCGGCTCCAAAGGGTCCGTTGGTTCCCAGGTGGATCACCAGATTCTGTGGTAGCTCGGCACGCGGCGTGGACCGCAACGCCGCAAACCCCTCTGAGAACGTACGACTCTGCACAGCATCCGCGGAATAACCGCGCGCTGCAAGACAGGATTGCGCACCCAACGCCACCGAATCGCCGAAGACCATCCCGCCGCGAGGGCGTTGTTCGACAGCCGTTTTGGCCGCGGCCTGCTTGGCCGCCTTCTGCCGTTGCTTCTTTTTCTTCGCTTTGCGCGCCCGAATGCGTTCGGCCCGCTCCTTGGCGGCCTTCCGCTCAGCCTGCGCGCGACGTTGTGTCTCCAAACGCTGCAGCGAGCGGCTGGGGTCGAACGGGTTGATCTGCGATTGAACGTCCGGCCCAGCCGACCCGCTCGCCGTGAGCGGGTCCGAGCCGGTGGTGTCCGGGGCACGCACTGCGTCAGTGGTCGCCTGAGTGTCGACTTGCGGGGCCACCGAGGGCTGCACCGTGCTGCAGCCAGCCACCGCCAAGCCTGCAGCCAAGAGGCCGATCACGGGTCGTACCACCGCACGGCGGGCAGCGCGTGGTCGGACAACTGGCATGAGATCAACCTAAAAGAAGCGACACTGTCTCGCATCCGGTTCCCGACAACTCAGGCGGGACGAATGGGACATCATGTCCGGCATCACGATGCGGCCGCAACAGCGGTTGTTCTTGCCACCGGTCCGCTGGGACAGATCAGCTGGGACAGGTCAGCGCGGGCATCGCCTTGTTCCCCGAGGACGGCTTCGACCCGCTCAGGGTGGCGTACCACATATTGGCATAACCGACCCGCACGGAGTTGACGAAAAACCCACTGTCAGCCGATCGTTCAAAGACGTCGTGGAAGTAGACCGTCGCCTCCGCAATGTCGGTCATCTTCTTGAACTTCTCCAAGTCAAAGCCACCCCAGCTGTTCGACATCTCGAACAACATGAACTCGATTTGAGTTTCCGCGCTCCACGGATCCAGTGCCCGTATGTCAGCGTAGGCCAGCAGACTATTGGGACCGTTATCCCACCGGCCACCGCGCGACCACTGCGCCAGCCCCATTCCTGGGCCACCATTCTGCACGACGGTCGGGTCCACATTGGACTCCTGCTGCAGGTTACCGAGCACTCCGGCCGCGGCTTCTTGCGAAACGCCACTATTGAGCAGTGTGTCCCAGACCAGCTTCCCTTGACTACCCGACGACGCTGGCGGGGGTGTCGGCGTACCGGGGGTGCCACCGGCGCTACAGCCAGCGAGGAAGGCGGACTTAAATTCCTTCTGGGCGGTCTCGTATTTGGCCTTGATCTTCTTGGCGCTCTTCTTGGCTTGCGCTAGTTCGGACTCATAGGTGCGAAGCTCAACCTGGGTGCGGCGCGCCTCCCGTTTCGCCGCAGCCGCCTCGTCTTGGGCCGCTACCTCTGCGGAAACTGCATCCTGGTGGGTGGCCGCCGCCACGTTGGCGTCGTTCCTGGCCGATTCGGCCAACCGTGCGGTCACTTCTGCTGCAGTTAGGAGTCGGGACTGCACACGGTCCTCCGCCATTTCCTGCTGGGAGAAATCACCCAAGGACGCCGAGCCATCGGTGAAGAAATCGGTGAGCATGAGGAGTTCGCTAGCCCCTGCGGGCTGGCTGTAGACATCTCGAGCAATGCGCATGATCACGGCGCGCGCGTCTGAGGCCCGCAGTTCTGCATCGTCGGCTTCCTGTTCGCGTTTCGTGGCAACAGCCGCCGCAGAGTCAGCCTGCTTGCCAGCGACCTTTGCGACCTTCTTGGCGCCGGATAGGGCCGTTTGCTGCGACGCGAGCTGGTCGGCCACTTGTTTGTACGCCTTGCGTGCCTCCGCTGTTCGCGTCTGCGCTTTGGTGGCGGCCTTGCTCACCTGGCTGAGTTGCTCCCGTGCCTCAGCGATACCGGATTTGGGTTCGGCTGCAGCGGCCGGGGACACCATCATGCCGGTCATGAGTCCCACGGCGAGACAAGACGTACCGGCCGCAAGCGCAGCGCGCGGTACCCAGCCCGCGCAAGACAAACCCATAGCCGCAACGCTACCTCGCCGGGCCGCCCGTGATTGCGACTTGTCCGAAATGGGTAGGATGCCCGGCAGATCGAGCCTAGGGCCGGTCGTCCTCGGGGTCGGCAGGATCTGCCAAGTCAGACAATTCCGAAGATCCACGCATGAGTTCCTCCTCATGCAACTTCTTGCCTGCTGCGCCGGTGAGCGCTGGGTTGCGGCGCACCGCCCACAAAGACGCAACCGTCGTGACCAACAAGACGAACGCAATCACCGCCAGGCTTACGCCGATCGAGATGGTCGGCACGGGGAGATCTGTGGTTTGGTGCACGGCCTCGAGGATGAGTTTGATGCCAATGAAGGCCAAAATCACCGCCAACCCAATCGACAGATAGACCAGCTTGTCCAGCAATCCGTTCACCATGAAGTAGAGCTGGCGGAGTCCCATCAGCGCGAAGGCGTTGGCCGTGAACACGAGGTAGGCCTCTTGCGTCAGTCCGAAGATTGCCGGAATCGAATCGAGGGCGAAGAGGAGGTCCGTGGTACCGATTGACAGCATGACCAGCAGCATCGGAGTGGCATACCGACGACCCTCGCGTCGCACGATCAGGGAACGACCGTGGTACTGATCTGTGGTTGGCATGATTCGTTTGGCCAACCGAACCACCGGATTCTGGGCTGGGTCTGCGGTGCTTTCTCCACCTTTAGCCAGGCGGATCGCGGTGAAGATCAGCAGAGCGCCAAACAGGTAGAACGTGACGGCGAACGCCGAGATCGCCGCGGCGCCCAGCGCAATCATGATGCCGCGCAAAATCAGGGCGATCACGACACCCACCAAGAGCACGCGGTGCTGGTGAATGGCTGGCACCGCAAACGACGACATGATCACGATGAACACAAACAGGTTGTCGATACTCAGCGAGTATTCGGTGATGTAGCCGCCGAAAAACTCGCCGGCATACTGACTGCCGTAGGCCCAGTAGATAAACCCGCCGAATGCGACAGCCAGGGCTACGTAGAAGATCACCCACCGGATCGCCTCGCGGGCCCCAAAGACGTGCGGCCGACTGTCTACGATGGCGAGGTCGACCGCGATGACCGCGACTAGGCCAGCGATTGTTGCCAGCCAAAGCCATACGGGGACGTCCACCGCCTCAGGGTAGCGGCCCTATTGCGCCGGTGTGGCCTCGCGCATCCCCCGGAGTTCGCGCTTCAGATCGCGGATCTCATCGCGATATCGTGCCGCTGCTTCGAACTGCAGATCGGCGGCCGATCCCCGCATCTGTTCGGTGAGCTCTCCGATCAAGGACTCCAGATCCGCCTCGGCCAAGCTGTGCGGCCGTCGTTCGGGCAAGGTTGCGGCGACAACACCGGAGGTGCGGCCGCGAGATCGGTTACGACCCGAACCCAGGAGCTCTGCGGTGTCTTCCTCTTCGCGGGCAAGCAGATCGGTAATGTCGGCGATCTTCTTGCGCAGCGGCTGTGGGTCCACGCCGCGCGACGTGTTGTAGGCCTGTTGTTTGGCGCGACGCCGGTTCGTCTCCTCGATCGCCACGGCCATCGAATCGGTGACGTCGTCGGCGTACATGTGGACTTGGCCAGACACGTTTCGTGCCGCCCGGCCGATGGTCTGGATCAGGCTCCGTTCACTGCGCAGGAACCCCTCCTTGTCGGCGTCCAGAATGGCCACGAGCGACACCTCGGGCAGGTCCAGACCCTCCCGGAGCAGGTTGATGCCGACCAAAACATCGAACTCCCCCATCCGCAACTCTCTCAGGAGTTCCACCCGCCGCAGCGTGTCCACCTCGGAGTGCAGGTAACGCACCTTGATCCCATTTTCCAGCAGGTAGTCGGTCAGGTCCTCCGCCATCCGTTTGGTCAAGGTAGTCACGAGTACCCGTTCGCCGCGATCCTCTCGGTCGCGAATCTCCGCCATCAGGTCGTCAATCTGTCCCTTGGTGGGCTTCAGCACGATCTCTGGGTCCAGCAGGCCGGTGGGGCGGATGATTTGCTCGACCACCTCACCTCCAACCAACCCCATCTCGTAGTTCCCCGGCGTCGCGGACAAGTACACCGTCTGGCCGATGCGCTCCACGAACTCCTCCCACCGCAACGGTCTGTTGTCGGTGGCGCTGGGAAGCCGGAAGCCGTGATCAACCAGCGTCCGCTTGCGGCTCATGTCGCCCTCGTACATAGCCCCGATCTGTGGCACCGTGACATGCGACTCGTCTAGGACCAAAAGGAAGTCTTCTGGGAAGTAATCCAATAGGCAGTTCGGCGGTGTGCCGGGACCGCGACCGTCGATGTGCCGGGAGTAGTTCTCGATGCCCGAGCAGGTGCCCACCTGCCGCATCATCTCCAGATCGTATTCAGTCCGCATCCGCAGCCGCTGTGATTCCAGCAAGTGGTTCTGACGATCCAACTCTGCGAGCCGCTCCTGTAGTTCATCCTCAATCGCGGGCAGGGCCCTTGCCATCCGTTGTGGCCCAGCCACATAATGACTGGCCGGGAAGATATACAGCTCAGTATCTTCTGTGAGAATCTCACCGGTAACTGGGTGCAAGGTCATGAGGCGCTCGATGTCGTCCCCGAAGAGTTCTACCCGCACTGGATTCACTTCGTACATCGGGAACACTTCTAAGGTGTCGCCACGAACCCGAAAGGTGCCGCGCTCAAAAGCCACGTCGTTGCGCACGTACTGCATTTCCACCAGCCGGCGGAGCAGTCCGTCTCGGTCGTGTTGTTCTCCAGTACGCAGCCGAAGCATGCGGTCCACGTATTCTTGCGGAGTCCCTAGCCCGTAGATCGCCGACACGGTCGCCACAACAATAACGTCGCGGCGGGTGAGCAATGAGTTCGTCGCGGAATGCCGCAGCCGTTCCACCTCCTCATTGATAGAGGAGTCCTTCTCGATGTAAGTATCGGAGGTAGGAATGTAGGCCTCGGGCTGGTAATAGTCGTAGTACGAGACGAAGTACTCCACCGCATTGTGCGGCAGCAGTTCGCGAAACTCGTTGGCCAACTGAGCCGCCAACGTTTTGTTGGGAGCCATCACGAGAGTCGGGCGCTGTAGTTTCTCCACCAGCCACGCGGTCGTGGCGGACTTCCCGGTTCCCGTGGCGCCTAACAGCACCGAGTTGGGCTCGCCCGCTTGAATTCGGCGCGTAAGCTCAGCTATCGCCTGAGGCTGATCACCGGCCGGTGCAAAATCCGATACCACCTCAAAGGGCGCCACCTTACGCTGCAGGTCTGTAATTGGACGGGCCATGTCCCTACGCTACGCGGCTGGTACGACAGATTGAGAATCTGGCGTATCGAATCAAGCACCTAGTACGGACTACCGAGCGTTCAGCGGCTGCTGAACTGCAGTACTACACAGACCTAGATCCAGGCCTTGCGCGTGAGGTCTCGTTTGGCGGATAGAACCTAGTGAGCATGGCATGCCTGAGTGACTCGGCTTCACATCGACAAGCGACCGCCGATGGCTCCTGCGGGGCGGAGCTGCCCGATTCAACCGATTTCCGGTCGGAGATTCGGATTCGCGTGCTCGCCAGCAGCTCACCATAGAAACGTTGAATCGCCAGTAGGGTTAGCTGTATGGGGACATTCGGTGACCACGCCGTTCGGCCAAGCGTGGGCCAGCCAAAACTTGCCCATGTTGCTATGGCGGCTGGTGTGAGTATTGGGACAGCTTCGGACGCGCTGCGTGGCAAAGGTCGGATCAGCGACACCACGAGGCAGCGGATCATGGCGGCCGCTGAAGAGTTGGGCTACCGGGCCAACGCAAACGCACGAATTCTTGCCCTTGGCCGAACGCACATCGTGGCTCTCGTGCTGCAACAAGACGACAGCGGCCCCGGACCTCGCATCTACTGGCCTCGAGTTCATGCAGCCTTCACGAACCGTCTATTCGGTGAAGGATTTGTGGCCTGCACGATGACTGTTGATGACCTCCATCAGCTTGATGGTCTCCCGTTCGACCTGATCGTTCTTGCCGATCTGACCGACGCCAGCGCGATTCCGGACGAGATCCGCGCCGCTTATCACATCCTGGAAGTGAGCGTTTTCGGCCCGAGCCCAGCGGCCACCGCAATGCGAGACCAGGTCAATCGAATGTGTCGAGGCGTACTGGCCGAGCTCACCCAAGAGGGCGCTGTCAATCCAGCCCTCGTTGTCGCGAAACAACCGATGGTTCCGGTGGATCTGATCGTAAGTTGTTATGAGCAGTGGTGCCGGGAAAGCAACGTCAATGCGGTTGTTGTCACCCAAGACCCAGATGAGTCCGACGTCCACTTTCCCCACCAGGTAGACGCCATCTTCAGCACAGTGGTGGGATCCGTGGGATTGGGACCGGCCGACCCGGAACTCCAAGCGTCCACAATCCGACTGGACACCGATCCAGCTCGCCAACCGACCGGCAGAGCGCGTCAACTCACGATTGATGGCACTTCTATCGGCAGCCAACTTGCCGACAACGTCATCGCGTACCTGAAACAAGAGCCGACTCGGCCCCTCGAACTCGCCTGGCAACTGGACGGCAGACCATGGCAGCCCCGCCCGCTACCTCGGCAGTGACACCGGTCAAGACGATTCCAAATCCGGGCCAAGATTTCACCCTGCCATTCGATTATCCGGCGGGTGCACTGGGCTAGACCGTGACGGTAATGTCACCCGCCACAGTCGCGTGTGTCGTTGGTCATGGTGGACAGCACCAGCGCGCCACCGGCCACCGCCGCCACTCAGGTCATGTTGTGGGATGTCACCCCCAGCCCGCTGAGAACATCGTGCGACTGTGGCGGGGTCCTTCCGATTCACCAAGACTGGCGTGCAACGGCAGCAACCCGGCACGTCGATACGAACCGCAGTCTGAGCTGTGAAGGGCGTCTGAAATCGCAAGTCTTGCTGTGTTCAATCCGCCACAACTGGAAGGCGAGCCATAACTTCAGAAGTCCGCGAACTGGTTGCTAGCGCTCTTCCGCAGAGCCCGTGAGCAACCGCCAAGCCTGCTCGACTTTTCCGTTCAGATCGACCAAGGACCCGGAGTTCTCAATCACGATGTCCGCGACCGCAAGGCGTTCAGCATCGGTTGCTTGTGCCTCGATTCTGGCCAGCGCCTGCTCTCGCGTCATCCCGCGGGTCTCGCGCAACCGATCCAGCCGTGCCGGCAAGGGCGCAGTGACGACCAGCACCGAATCCCACTGATCTGCCGTACCGGTCTCCACCAAGAGAGGCATGTCATAAACCACGACGGCACCCGCTGGGATTCGCTCCAATCGAGCCGCAGTTTCGGCCGCGATGCGGGGATGCATGATGGCGTTCAAATCGGCCAACGCCGCCTCATCACCGAATACGATGTCCGCCAGTTTGCCGCGCGCCAGGGAACCGTCGGCCGCCAAAACGTCGACACCGAATCGTTTGCGAATCTGCGATAGCGCTGGCGATCCGGCTACTACCAGGTCACGCGAGATCTGGTCGGCGTCGATGACAACCGCACCGAGTTCGGTTAGGGCGTTCGCTACGGCCGACTTGCCGCTGCCAATCCCACCAGTGAGTCCTACGCGCACGAAAGCCGACCGCCAGTAGGTTGACGGTCGGCCTCGTGAGGTTCGTTAGCCTTCTTCGTCACTGCCGAGCTTGTCGCGCAAGGCCTGTAGCGCCTCGTCAGCAGCCAGTGTGCCTTCGGACTCCGCGCCCGCGTCCGAGGAATACTGTGAGGGGGTCTCGCCAGCGTCCAGAATTGCGGTCTGATCAGCCACGACTGCGTCGTCGATCTGCTTGCGGTGGGCTTCCCAGCGTTCCTGAGCCTCAGCGTATTCTTGCTCCCACTCGGTCCGCTGACCCTCGAAGCCGTCCTTCCACTCACCGGTCTGCGGATCAAAGCCCTCTGGACCGATGTAGTTACCATCTTCGTCGAAGGCTGGCGCCATGCCGTAAAGGTAGGGGTCAAACTCTTCTACAACCGAGCCACCACTGGTGGACTCGTTGGCCTGCTTCAGTGACAGCGAGATGCGACGACGCTCCAAGTCAATGTCGATCACCTTCACGAAGATGCCATCACCAACGTTGACGACCTGATCGGGCAGCTCCACGTGGTGTCCGGCGAGTTCGGATATGTGCACCAATCCCTCGATGCCCTCTTCGACGCGCACAAAGGCTCCGAAGGGCACCAGTTTGGTGACCTTGCCGTTGACGACCTGGCCCATCTGGTGAGTGCGGGCGAAGTGTTGCCACGGGTCTTCTTGCGTGGACTTCAAGGACAGCGAGACGCGCTCACGATCCATATCGACGTCAAGGACCTCAACCGTGACTTCCTGACCGACCTCTACGACCTCTGAGGGATGCTCTATGTGCTTCCAGGACAGTTCAGAAACGTGAACCAGACCGTCCACACCACCGAGATCGACGAACGCGCCGAAGTTGACGATGCTGGAGACGGTGCCCTTGCGGACCTGCCCCTTCGTCAATTCGTTCAGGAAGCCCATGCGCACCTTGCTCTGCGTCTGCTCCAGCCAGGCGCGCCGGGAAAGAACCACGTTGTTGCGGTTCTTGTCCAGTTCGATGATCTTGGCTTCCAGAGTTTGCCCGATGTATGGAAGCAGATCACGGACGCGACGCATCTCCACGAGGGATGCCGGCAAGAAGCCGCGCAATCCAATGTCCACAATCAGGCCGCCCTTGACGACCTCGATGACTTGGCCTTCGACCACACCGTCGGCTTCCTTGACCTTTTCGATCGTGCCCCAGGCCCGCTCGTACTGTGCCCGCTTCTTCGAGAGCAGCAGTCGGCCTTCCTTGTCCTCTTTGGTGATGACGAGGGCTTCGATCTCATCGCCGACAGTGACCACTTCATTGGGATCGATGTCGTGCTTGATCGAGAGTTCTTTGCTGGGGACAATGCCCTCAGTCTTATAGCCAATGTCGACTAGGACTTCGTCTCTGTCGACCTTCACGACGGTCCCGGTGACTAGGTCACCGTCGTTGAAGGGCTTAATCGTGGCTTCGATGGCAGCGAGGAGTTCTTCCTCAGTCCCGATGTCGTTGATGGCGACCTGGGGGGTCGTGGTATCGGCTGCCTCGGTGGTGGACGTCATTGAGTGGTTGTTCCGTACTTTGATTGATGCTGATTTCATGCCTGCGGGCCGATGTGAGCATGGGATTTCGACCGATGATTCCGGCAACCCACTAGGTCCGAGGTTGCCCTGCCCGCAGAACATTCCAAGACTACGGATGTCAGGTGGGTACGGTCAAACTCGACTAGCCCGGCTCCACCGGCGGATCCAACGGCGACAGACCCATTTGCGGCCACGGCCCGGGCTCGTAGGTGATACTTACCTGACCCTGAGCGAACGCTTCCCCAACGGTGTCTTGTCCGGGGTATTGATCACGACGCACCCAGTCATTCAACAAGATCATCACGCCCAGTGCGGTTCTAGGGGTAAAAACGCAGTTTCCTGCCCCCTCTTTGGCTGGTTCTTCGGGACCATAGGCCACGGGCGGGAGAACAAAC
The DNA here is from genome assembly GCA_022600255.1 of Actinomycetes bacterium. GTDB lineage: Bacteria > Actinomycetota > Actinomycetes > S36-B12 > JAHZKU01. The sequence goes on from JAHZKU010000118.1 coordinate 24,086, forward strand.
GTATCCACGAAGTTGGCTGACTCCTGGATCCCGTTCTGCTCGGTGCGGACCCGATACCAGGATTCACTTTGGGCGATGAAGGTGGCGTCGGAAGTGTTGTGCAACGTGAGTAGGGGCACATCCAAGTCGCCTACCAGTTCCCCCTGAGCAGCGGCGCGTTCAACGGCCTCCGGTTGTGCCTCGATCCGCTCCCCCTCTTCCAGCGCGGACAGCCACGCCTCGATTTGCCCCGGCGCCTGCTGGTCAATAAACGCGACCTGCGCTGGTGCCAGCCGCTCGGCATAGTTGGTGCCCACGTTGGTTGCGGCATTGCCACCTACGAGCTGTTCGAATGCGTATCGCTCCACCGTGGACTGGCGCGCCTGTAACAGGATCCCGTCGGCGTACGCGGCCAACGCACTAGCTGGTGTTGTGCCACTTTGGGTCCGACTCTGTAACGGCAGGCGAGCGATACCAGCCAGGAACGTGATTTGTGCTTGGTCCTGCGGAGCCGCCCGCTGCACCAGTTTCTCGACCTTCCGTTCGATCTTGGTGTAGGCCTGCCGTGCCTGCACCGCCGATGGATAGTCAACCAGTCGCAATTTGCTGTCGAAGAGCTGAGCAAAAGCGTAAGTGACGTCAAGGGACAGCGAATAGGTGGGTCTCGGACCCGCCATTGGCGCGCACATCCCCGCCGCACCAGCCACCCAGTCAGGGCTCAGTTCGGCCAAGCGGGCACTGGCCAGTCCCCCAGTAGATTCTCCCCACACGTACGTGCGATTCGGCTCAGCAATATTCTCGTCAAAGTATTCGTGAAGTTCCTGCGCTGCTTCGATCTGGTCCGCCACTCGCCAGCCGGACTCCGAAATGCTGGCGCCCGCGATAGCGTAGCCAGCCTGCAACATGGCATCGGCGATACCGGTCTCCCCGGACCCCCACATCGGAGCAGGTTCTGGGCCGCCGGCCACAGCAGCCGCCGAGACGGTGCTCGTCGGTGTCACGGAGGCATTGTCGCGTACTGGGTCTGCCGATTCCGCGACGGCGCGGGGGCCGTGCGAGTAGATCGCCAGCGTGCCGCCCCACTCCTCGGGCAGCAAAATCTCGAAGTCGGCGCCGCTGGGCAACGTGCCCGAGCACTCCACCTCGCTACACGAGCTGAAGCCGACCTGCTCGCTGGTATCGGTCACCGAGTTGGCACCACATGCGCTCAGCGCCAGAGCGGACACGCCGCACAACACGGCAGGTCGGAGAAAACGCATATTCACGACTGTGCCATACCCGATTGCTCGCGATCGTCGGCGTCGCCGTTTGTTGTCAGATGGTGATGCAAATCCGGCGTGATCAGTGCGCCGCATCATTCCAGTTGCTACCCAGTCCGATGCTGACCTCGAGGGGCACGGACAACCCGGCCGCTTGCGCCATACTGCCCGACACAATCTCACTCACCGAATCGACTTCACCCGAGGCGACCTCCAATACCAGCTCGTCATGCACCTGCAACAGCATGCGACTCCCGAGTTTGGCGGCCCGCAGTTCTCGGGCCAGATTGATCATGGCGATCTTGATGATGTCTGCAGCCGAACCCTGAATTGGCGCGTTTAAGGCCATCCGTTCGGCCATCTGGCGCCGTTGCCGATTGTCGCTGTTCAGATCAGGGAGATAGCGGCGCCGGCCAAACATGGTCTCGGTGTATCCGCGCGCTCGGGCCTCTTCCACGACGTGTGCGAGGTAGTCCCGAATGCCACCAAAACGTTCGAAGTAATCATCCATCAAGGCTTGCGCCTCGGTGGGGGTGATGCCGAGTTGGGCCGAGAGGCCGAAAGCGGACAATCCATACACCAAACCGTAGGACATCGCTTTGATCTTGCGGCGCATCTCTGGAGTGACATCGGTTGGCGCAACCTCGAAGACCTGGGCTGCCACCACCGAATGCAAATCTTCACCCGAGGTGATGGCCGCAATCAGACCGGTGTCACCGGAAAGATGGGCCATGATGCGCATTTCAATCTGCGCGTAGTCCGCGGTCAAGAGCGTTTCATAGCCCGCGCCGACGGTGAAACACGCCCGGATTCGCCGGCCTTCGGCGGTGCGGATCGGAATGTTCTGCAGGTTGGGGTCCGTGCTGGACAGCCGTCCCGTAGCCGCAATCGTCTGATTGAAGGTTGTGTGAA
>JAHZKU010000119.1 GCA_022600255.1 Actinomycetes bacterium
ATCAGCCCGACGTAGTTGTTGAGATTGGTCAGGTGCCACTCCGGAAACGGGGCGTTGGTGCCGACCCCGATTGGATTGTCGACGACTCTGGGGCCGTGGTGATGAGACTCAATGGCGATCGTCGTAGCCGCCACTGAGGAATCCACTCCGCGTGGCGGGCACGCTGTGCCTGATTTCATAGCCGAAGTCCCGCTTTGGAAGTGCGCTGGCATCCTGCGAGCTTGAAACTGGCGTTACCCTTGCCTAATGGTCTATCTCGATCACGCAGCGTCAACAACGATCCGACCCGTCGCCGTTCAGGCGTGGACTGATGCGGCGATGCTTACCGGAAACCCGTCATCTTCACACGCCGCAGGCCGCAAGGGGCGACGGCTGGTTGAGGATGCGCGTGAGAGTATCGCGGCGAATCTCGGGGTTAAGCCTGACACCATCTTCTTCACGTCGGGGGGCACCGAGGCCGATAACGCCGCGGTATTGGGCACGGTGAATGCGCGGCGCCGCGAAGATCCCCGACGTGACGTGGTGATTGTGTCGCCAATCGAACACAAGGCGGTTCTGGAGCCCATTGAGGGACTAGTCGCGTCCGGGATGACAATCGAGAAGCTACGCGTGGATCGGTCGGGGCGAGTTCAGGTGGCGCACCTGAAGGAACTCCTGACGCAGTATCGGGGACGAATCGCCTTGGTTGCGGTGATGTGGGCCAACAACGAAGTCGGTGCTGTGCAGCCGATCGAAGAGATCGTGTCGTTGTGTCGTCCGGCCCGAGTCCCGGTCCACAGCGACGCCGTGCAGGCCGTGGGTTCGCCTGGGCTGAGTCTCGCCCTACCGAATACCGCCGCGATGAGCGCACACAAGCTCGGTGGCCCCAAGGGTGTTGGGATCTTGATCCATCAGAATCGCTACCCCATGGATCCGTTCATCCGCGGTGGCGGTCAAGAGAATGGCATTCGCGGTGGCACGCTGGATGTGCCCTGCATCGTGGGGATGGCCGCAGCCATCAAGGAGGTCTTCGCCGAACCCGAGGCGACCGATGCCAAATATCGCCAACTGAGGAACAGCCTAGTGGCGGGTGTGCAGGACTCCGTACCCGACGCTGTGGTCAACAGCGATGCTGACGCTGGCCTGCCCGGATTGGCTCATATCAGTTTTCCCGGTTGCGAGGGCGATGCACTGATGTTGCTGCTGGACAGCGCCGGCGTGGAAGTGTCGGTGGGTTCGGCCTGTTCGTCAGGGGCAACCAAGACCAGTCACGTATTGCAGGCGATGGGGATTGATGAGGAGGCCGCCGGGGGATCATTGCGATTCAGCGTCGGCTGGTCGAATACCCAAGAAGACGTCGATGTGTTGCTGCGGGTCTTGCCTGAAGCTGTAGCCCGGGCGCGCCAGGCCTATGTCCGAACGCCGGTGGAAGGCTCGTGAGAGTCCTGGCCGCCGTTTCTGGCGGTGTGGACTCCGCCGTTGCGCTGGCGCGCGCGGTTGATGCTGGCCACGATGTCGTTGCGGTACACCTAGCGCTGAACAGTGATCGTGCCGCAACCCGCGAAGGATCGCGGGGCTGCTGCACCTTGTCAGATGCCCACGATGCCCGCCGCGCAGCCGATGTGGTGGGCGTGCCCTTCTACGTGTGGAATGTGGCCGGTGACTTTCGTGAGCGTGTGATCGATGACTTCGTGTCTGAATACGAGGCTGGCCGGACCCCAAACCCCTGCATTCGCTGCAATGAGCACATCAAGTTTGCCGCCGTCTTGGACAAGGCAACCGCCTTGGGTTTCGACGCCGTAGTCACGGGGCACTACGCACAGTTGCACCAGTCAGCGACCGGCCCGATCCTGCGCAGGTCGGTCGACAATGCCAAGGACCAGTCCTACGTGTTGGCAGTTCTGGGCAATGATCGGTTGCGCAAGTGCATGTTCCCTGTTGGCGATACGGACAAGACCGAGATTCGAGCTGAAGCGAAAGAGCGCGGTTTGACGGTGGCCGCCAAGCCGGACAGTCACGACATCTGCTTTATTCCGGACGGTGATACGGCTGGGTTTCTGGCGCGTCGTCTGGGGGAGCAGCCTGGTCCGATCATCGACGAGGCGTCGGGTGCGCAGATCGGCGAACACAGCGGGACGTACGGTTTCACTATCGGCCAACGCAAGGGTATTGCGGTCGACCAACCGGCACCCTCAGGCCGGCCCAGGTACGTCCTGGGGATCGAACCGGTGTCCAGGACTGTCGTGGTCGGGGAACGTGAGCGGTTGGCCGTTTCGACGATTCGAGCCGACCAACCGGTGTGGCCGGGCAACCCGCCAGCGCCGGGTCAGGAGGTGCTGGTGCAGGTGAGGGCTCATGCGGAACCCGTACCGGCTCGGGTTGAGACAGCAGACCGGTTCGCGTTCGAATTGGACGTACTGGGCGAGCTTTTTGCGCTGGCCCCAGGCCAGAGTTGTGTGTTGTACGACGCAGAACGAGTAATCGGCCAGGGCACGGTGACCCCGTAAGCGTCATCCCTTGCTGAAGGCCCGGCGTAAGTGAGCGCGGACGTGGTACGGGGCTAAGAAAGGGCTTCGGCGATGTTCAGCGCTACCCGGGTACCACGGGTGTGTCCGGCTCGGCCGGCGGTTTGCGGCGATCGAAACCGAGCCAGTGCCGCAGCCGGGCCGACATCGTGACGGCATCTGGCGTAACCCAGCCATACCGGGCGCTTGCCATGCGCAGGGCCGTGGCTAGCCCGATTGCAATACCCTCGGCGATGCCGCGCTGGTCGACTACGCCATCCAAAGCAACAAACACGACTGCGGCGAGGGCGGCGGCTCCGGCCACCCATTGGCCTGGCATCAGCGTCGTTGGCACTTCGCGGCATAGGACGTCTCGAATAATTCCTCCGCCGACTGCCGTGGTCAACCCCAGGAAGACCGCCGCAGAATCGGACAGTCCCAACTGCAGGGCCTTCTCAGCGCCGATCACGACCCAAACCCCAATCAGCAGCGAATCGACCACGTAGATGGCCGGGCTGAGCTGTTCGACGAATCTGGCGAAGAAGAACCCGGCCACCGCACCGACGAAGGCCATGGCCAATAGATTCTGGATCAGGAAGATCGGGACTGCGGTGCCCAGAATGACATCCCGCAGCGCACCGCCACCAACGCCCGTGCACACCGCCACCAGCAGCACGCCGGTGACATCCATCTTCCGACGAGTCGCATGCAGGGCTCCTGACATCCCGCCCGCGACCGCAGCCGTCGTGGTCAGCAGCGCCGGAACGGCGAGTACCGCGGAACTCATCTATCCGAACGATCGAAGTACTGCGTCATCGGTCCGGTTTCGTCCGGCGGAGGGCTGCGACGCCAGAACTTCCAGACCCGATCTGAGAAGTCGGTGGCCTCGTGTGTCTCCCAGCCGAAATGGACGGACAGGATGCGGATAGTGGCGACAACAACCAGTGTGGCGGCCTGGGCGAACGCAAAAGATGCCCCGAATTCGCGCAGGGTCACGGCTATGATCGCACCCACGAGTGCGGCGAAAGCCACATACGTGCCCGGCCGCAGGATCTCCGGAGCGCGACCGGCCATGACGTCTCGCAGGATAAACCCACCAACGGCTGTCATGACACCCACGAAGACAGCGGGCACTGGGGAGAGACCGCCCCCTTGGGCCGTCGTGGTGCCGATGCCACAGAGCAATCCCAACGAGAGGGCATCGACCCACATGGCCGAAGCAACCGCTTGGGCCATGAGTCCGGCGAAAAAGAAGCCCAACGCACCGGCTAACGTGACGATCAGGAAGTAGCGGCCATCTGTGAGGACTTCGGGTGTTCCGGTTTGCAATAGGATCGCCATCAACAGCAGGCCGCCCATGCCTTGTGCCACGGCCAGACCGAGAACACCGATGATGTCGAATCCGCGCCGCGCGGCGAACGCGGCTCCGGCTAGGGCTCCGAAACCAACCGCGATGTAGGGTGCCCAGGTTGGGATGTGCGGATTACTGTCCAGCAGCTTTGTGACGTTGTCCTTGGCAACAACATGGCCGACTTCGGTCACCCAAGTTGCCGCAAACTGCCCAATCCCAACGCTCACCTTAAGACGATAACCTTGCATCGTGAACGACGTGCCAGCCAGTGGACAGATTGTTGGCGAGTCTTCGCAATCCCTGACCACTGGGGTCGGCTCGATGCCCGGTACGTCTCCAAATGAGGCAATGACCGTGATTGCCGGTGAGGTCCCTGGCCTGCCGTTCCTACCCGAGTTGCCGTTACGCGGGGCTGGCTCCGACATCATCGGACGCACCGGGTCGTTATTGGCCGAGGTATCGTCCGATCTGAATCTAGAACCGATCCCCACGGGTTGGCGACTAGCGGGTGCGCCCACTAGGACCATGCGATTGGCCCGGTCCTGGCTGGGCGAAGATCAGGATTTGGCCCAAGAACACTTGTCAGCTTCACCGGGGTTATTCAAGTTACAGGTGGCGGGACCCTGGACGTTGGCGGCTGGAGTGGAAACCGGCAAGGGGGCGTTGGCGTTGGGAGATCCGGGCTTAGTGCGCGAGATCTCTGCCGCCCTCGTGGTGGCCACAACCGATCTGCTCCGGGATATGGGTCAGCGGCTGCCCAATCGCCGACTCGTGGTGCAGTTTGATGAACCGTCCCTGCCCGGTGTGTTGCGTGGTTCAATTCCCACCGCCTCGGGCTACGCGCGCTTCCCAGCCGTGCCCGTGGCAGAGGCCGCTGAGCACTTGAAGGGCGGGGCCGAGTTGCCCAACGCCGTACTGCATTGTTGTGGCGACTTCCCGTTCGAGGTGGGCCACAAGGCGGGGTTTGCCGGAATCAGCTTGGACCTGACGAAGTCTGTGCGACCGTGGCGAGACGAGGGGATCGGAGCGGCTGTGGAAGCCGGCGTTATCCTTCATGCAGGTGTGTTGCCGGCTCTGCCTGATCTTCGCCGCACGAGCGCCGAGACCCCGCTGGACCGGCTGACGACGCAGGGTTGGCAGCGCCTAGACGCGTTGTGGTCGCGGACAGGGCTGGATGCTGAACGACTCAAGGACGTTGTGGTGACCCAATCCTGTGGCATGGCCGGGGCCAGTTGGCCACAGGTGCGCGCAGCCTTGAGCGCCGCGATCCAAATTGCGCGGCGCTGTGACACTCGCTAGTCGCTGGCCACATGTGGGCGACCATCGCCCACATGTGGCCGGTCAATCCGTGATGAAGGCACTGTTCTGTTCGATGATGGCCGCGAAGTCCGTGCCAACGGGCAACGTGCCGTATTCATGTCCACCCGCTCTGGCAAGGCGACTAGCGCAGAACGCATCGGCGGTGGCCTGGGTGCCATGCCGAACCAGCAGAGATCCCTGCAAGCCCAGCGCCATCATCTCGACTAATCGGCGGGCGCGAACCTGGATATCGTTGAAGTCGGTAAAGGCGTCCTTCAAGTCGGCGATGTGGGCATCAAGCCGGGGGTCCATCCCAGAAGCTTGTTCCACCTCGGCCAAGAATGCGCTCAGGGTCTCCGGTTCTTTTGCCATGGCGCGCAGCACGTCAAGGCACATCACGTTGCCGGTGCCCTCCCAGACCGACATGAGCGGGCTTTCCCGGTAGAGCCGTGGGATGCCGGATTCCTCGATGTACCCGTTGCCACCGTGGGCCTCTAGCACCTCAAAGGCGTGCTGCGGCAGGCGTTTGCATAGCCAGTACTTGGATACAGCCGTTGCTAGGCGGCGGAATAGGTCTGCTTGGGAGTCTTGGGGCCCGTCGTCGTAGGCTCGAGCAATCCGCATCGCCATGATCGTCGCGGCCTCGGACTCCAGTGCGAGGTCGGCTAGGACGTTCTGCATGAGTGGCTGATCGATGACGCGCGCGCCGAAGGCCGAACGATAGCGGGCGTGATGAATGGCTTTGGTAGCACCGACGCGCATTCCCGCCGCTGAGCCGACCAGACACTCCAACCTGGTGTAGTTCACCATCTCGATAATTGTTGGCACGCCGCGTCCAGGTTCCCCAACCATTTGCGCGTAGGTTCCCTCAAATTCGATCTCGCTAGAAGCATTGGAACGGTTACCCAGTTTGTCCTTCAGTCGGAGCAATCTGAAATTGTTCATTGTTCCGTCCGACATCCGCCGCGGTACCAAGAAGCACGACAACCCCTCGGGAGCTTGCGCGAGCACCAATGCGAGGTCGCACATGGGCGCAGAAAAGAACCACTTGTGACCCGTCAGTCGGTATTCGCCCCCAGGTCCACCGCGGCCCACCGGTGTGGCCACTGTGGTGTTGGCACGAACGTCAGAGCCACCTTGCTTTTCGGTCATACCCATTGCGCAGGTGACCGCGTTCTTGTCCTGTGGTGCGATGTTGGCTGGATCGTAGATGGGATTCGTGAGCTTTTCTTCCCATTCCTGCGCCAAGTCGGGTTGCATCCGCAGCGACGGAACGGCTGAGAATGTCCCGCTCACGGGGCAGAGGTGACCGGCATCCGCGTGCACGGTGATGTAGGCCAGCGTGGCCCGCGCCACGTGGGCGCCCGGCTTCGGGTCGCGCCAGGGGGTGGAGGCCAACCCCTCGGCTAGGGACATCTGCATTAGATTGTGGTAGCTAGGATGGAACTCGACCTGGTTGATTCGGTGGCCGAACCGGTCGTGGGAGCGTAGGACCGGTGGATTCGCGTTGGCATCGTCGCCCCACTCCTGTGGCGCGCCGTCCACGTACTCACCAAACCGGGCAGCTTGGGGTTGCACCCACCCGGCTCCTTCTCGTTGCACCGCTGCGACCAGAGGCTTGTTCTGTGTGAAGTAGTTCAGCCCTCGGAACGGCGGAACCTGGTTGAAGACGTCGTGGGTTTGTCCGCTGGGTCGCCGTACCGAAACGTCATCATCGGTTGCGCTGCTCGATGCGCTGGGGTGTCCCTGGTCAGTGCGGACGGTGGCCGCCTTGCTCGTTGCCATGGCAATCTCCTCGTGGATCGTGGATGGTCTACCAGACTCGTCGTCGTAGGGTCGGACTCTTCACCCGAGCCAAAACCATCCCGCGGGAATGTAGTCCTGAGTCTAGCGTTCTTTCGGATGACTGGCAACGCATCATCGGGCTCTGCCGCGGCCCCACCACAGAATTGGCTGTGGCCGCGCCCCCTTCTTGGGGTCGCGGCCACATAGCGTGCGGGTCGTTAGCCTCGAACAGCAGTCCGAAGCGCCTGCTTCGCTGCCTTCCAGGCGGCGCGGAACTCTTGCTTGGCGGCCTTTTTGGCGGCTTTGCGGTCCGCGCGGGCGTCGAGCGTTGCTTCTCTGAACGCGGTGATAGCGGCCGCCTTCTCTTCGTCCGTGGTGGCCGCGGCGATGGCAGCCTTCTTGGTCGCTCGCTCCTCGACGGTGGCGTCGCGGAACGTGCTGCGTGCTTCCTGGAGGGCGGAGCGCAACGCCTGCCGGGCCTCCTTGCGCGCCTCGCGGAACGCGGCGAATGCCTCGGGGTTCTCAGCCTTGGCCGCTTTGATCGCTGCTCGCGGCTGGTTATGCCCAGGATGAGCCTGCGCTGCGCCGACGGGCACAACGGCACCAAGGGCTAGGGCGCCGGCGGCGAGGACACCGGCAATCTTCTTCTTCATGATTCTCCTAACGATCAAAACGCG